>JAWWCH010000396.1:0-2461 GCA_033720575.1 Marinirhabdus sp. | reverse complement strand
ATAATTATTTTACAGAGAAAATGCCAGATGTTTGGAAAGCCGGGGCTGTTCCAATATATTTCGGGTGCTACAATGTAGATGACTTTAATCTTCCAAAGCGCTCATACATTGACTTAAGAGATTATTGCTGGAAAGATAAAAGGAGATGGAGAATAGAAAAAGATAAGCTCCTAAATGCATTAGAGAACTTCTCTGAAAATGACTATCTAGACTACACAAGTTGTATCAAAAACAAAATACTTGGTACGTCAAAATTCTATGACCTTACTTCTTTCGATCACACATTCGAAAAAATGATCGAAACATTCAAGAAGTAGCTTCAAACATTTTCTTGAAACGTACCATCTCGCCACTATTGTATTCGCTTCTATTAAGAGGAACTAGGTTCATCTGATTCGCTTCTTTAATGGCGTTTTTCAGCGCATCCTTAGATGGTAAACAAATTCCGTCACCCTTTTCTCCTACAAGAAAAACGGCGCCAGGATTACCCATTGCGCACCAATTGGTTGTTACTACTGGAGTACCCATTGCCTTGCATAACGCTAAAAATGATGACTCGTAGTCTCTTACTGTGGGAAGATCAATGACGCATTTGGCGTTTTCCAGAATATATGTTAATTGAGAGAATTTCAAATACTCATTCGTTGGTATAACAAAATCTGGAAAACTGCCTCTGGCACCAACTAGAACAAGTTTAGGTAATTTATCACTCCATGCGTCAACAATCATAGAAGTTGCGGCTGGTGATCTGTCAAAAGCCACCACGTATTCAAGGTTCTTGAATAACGTAATTTGTTTTGATATTATCCATGGTAATGGTTTTCTTAGCAGCTCCACTTTAGCGCCACTATCCAATAGCAACTCATCTAGCTGCTGGCAATTTCTAGTAGATGGAGAATACACCATCTTAGCCTCGCGCAAGGCCTTAACGTCCCTATTCAATATTTCATCAGTGGCATCAAGCCATATGTTGTCCTTTTTCTTTACAAAGCCAGACTGACTAATACTTATGCCTTTTTTGTCATTTCCTTTTTCTAGCCATATTCCTGGGAACATGGTTTTCATTTTGTTAAACCAGTTCATACCAGAGGAAGATGATACTGCCACACTTCCCTGAAAGAATTGATCTGCCTGCTTATCCCTTTCTTGAGGATAGAACCTGGCATATTTCTTCATCGACATGTAGTGTTGGTCGGCAGATCTATTTGTTATAGCTAAGTCAAATGTTCCGTCAGATTGTAGTTTTGGCCTAACGTTTGTTGGCCCGCTGTCATACCTCTTTCGACCAGAGTTATGTATATCAATATTGTTTATTATAACAATGCGGTTAATCATTACTTCGCCAGTGCATACTTCTGCTGGCAGCATTAAATGTAAGCGCTGTGAATCTCCCTTTGTTCCTCGATCTGAATTAACAGATACATATCTGCTGTTCATACCTTTGGAAAAATGTACCTCACGTATGTCACCGTAATAGTGCTCCTCAGATGACAAACCTACTCTCATCTTACCGTTTCCATTTATGGAACGACCATACAATATACAAATGTAGTGTTTAGTTGGTTCTAGATTGATGATTGGAAATGAAAAATGCGCGCCAGGCTTAAGTAGCAAATAATCCTTCCCGAGGCTTTTGATAGCTTTGATTATCTTACTTCTGGCCGTTACCATCTTGTAGAATTTGGTCGTATTGGAGTCAAAAACTACATCGCTTTCTATGCCTGCCAATGAGCCGTCAACTATGTGTGTTGGGGCGGGGCGTGGCTTTCCGGTAGGAACAGCAACCCTTGGTGGTGCAGCTTCGCTTTGAGCAACTTCAATCTTTTGTGGCGCCTGTCGCTCTACAAACGGTTGTTTTACTTGCGGCGTTACGTTGTTATCCGACAGTTCCAAATGCCTAATTTCGCAGCTATTTTTGAATACAAGCTTTTTCCCATCGTATTTATACGACATTGGTGGATCAGTGATTATTCGCTGAACCTTATCGCCGCGCTCTATAAAACCTCCAGCACTAGCAAACAGGCGCCCTTTAATCAACCTAAGACACGCATATTTACCACAATTTCCTATTAGTTGCTTCCAGTTAATCGACACCTGCGGCTCCCTTACACCATCCGAATCAAATGCAATACTAGTGATAAGCACCTCTCCAACGCTATCCGGAGGTCTTGAAATTTCCACCTTTTTGTCATCAGATAGACTAATGTTTTGAACCAAGTTCTTTGGAACAATAATGTTTTTTGGCTTATTGCCTACGGTAATAACTACCTTACCATTTCCAGACTGTTTAGTAAATCGCAGCTTGCAGCTGGTTACATTATTAAAGTCAGAAAAGTTAAATGTAACTTTCCCGGCGCGTGGAAGCATCTTGCAGCCATTTGGCATCAAGTTTACAGACTTTGACGAGCTTATATACTTTTTGAACTCGCCAGGACTTATTTCGGTCACTACCGTCATCTTT
>JAWWCH010000395.1:0-2462 GCA_033720575.1 Marinirhabdus sp. | reverse complement strand
CTTGGAATGCCGAACCGATCATGTCGTATTTGGCAATCAGTACAAACAATGAGGCTGCAACGTAGATTACAACCATGAACGGTACAATCTTGTCGGTAACTTTGGCAATCGACTTTATTCCGCCTATAATCACAATTCCCACCAATACAGCCATGATGATTCCAAATACCCAACGATATCCGTACAAGAAGGATTCTGTACCTCCAGTCATGTTTTCAAATAGCTGTACCGCTTGATTTACTTGGAACATGTTTCCACCCCCAAAAGATCCACCGATACACATAACAGCAAATGCCCCGGCTAAAATTTTACCAAGAGGTTTGTTTTTTAATCCTTTGGTGAGATAGTACATTGGTCCACCGAATATGGTTCCGTCCGGCCCCACATCTCGGTATTTAACACCCAAGGTACATTCCACAAATTTTGAAGCCATCCCAAGTAAACCGGCCACGATCATCCAGAACGTTGCTCCAGCCCCACCAATAGACACAGCAATAGCAACCCCTGCGATATTTCCCAAACCAACCGTAGCAGAAAGCGCGGCGGTCAATGCTTGGAAGTGGGATACTTCACCGTCTGAACTTTCATCTCTAATGGTATCTGCAATGTCACCATCAATTACAATTTCATCTACATTTTCGGTAAGGTGCTTATCTAAATCATCTACTTTATTCATATCTACACCGGCAGCAATTCCATCCTCTCCATATAGGTTCTTTGCGCCATACTTTTCAATATCTTCATATTTACCGCGCACAACCTTTATGGCAGTCCAAATACCTGTAAAATTGATAAACTTAAAATACACCGTGAAAAAGCCAGCTCCCAAAATCAATGGGAACAGTACCCAATATATCTGAATGTCATCTGAAAACGGAATTTGATAAAATATGAAGTTGACGAACCAACCTGTTGCATCCCCAAAAACTTGATCAATTTTTTGGTCTAGACCTATCTCTTCAGCTTCTTGTGCAAAAGTGAGAAACGGAACAAGTAATGAAAATAGCGAAAGAAGAAATTTCTTCATAATTTGGTTTTAAGTGAGACGTTTTTTTTTTTCGATTGGGCAAGATGCTAAAAAAAATGCCCGAATTCAAATTTTAGCCGTTAAAAAGTTAAGCAATTGTTAAACATTGTACTCCTGCTTTAAACTGTCAATTTGCTCTGGTCGTCCTATCAAAATCAATTTTGAATCCATGGCCACCACCAAGGATGGTTCGGGATTTACCACATAGTTTCCGTCTGGCGACTTATACCCGATAACACTACAACCCGTTTTTTTGCGAATGTCGAGTTCTTTGATGGCCTTTTCAACCCCATCAGGGCACACCTTTTCAAACGGAATTTGTTCCACATTAATGCTATCTCCACTGCCCGATACCGCAAGGTTATCTAGAAACTCTACCAAGTCTGGGGTTACCACCAAATTGGCCATATGGTCGCCTCCAATTTTATCTGGAAGGATTACATTGTCTGCTCCCGCTAGTTTTAGTTTCTGGAAACTTGTCTCTTCGGTGGCTCGGCTAATGATTTTTAAATCGGGTTTGATTTGCCTGGCTGATAAAACGATGAACAGATTGTCGGCATCGCTCGGCAGGGCACAGATCAAAGTGTCGGCCTTCTCAATTCCGGCGCGCTCCAAGGCTTCATCTTCTATGGCATTTCCTTCAATAAAAAGCATTCCTTCTTCTAGTCCCCTATCCACAATATCTGGGTTCAATTCTATCACCACAAAATCTTTATTATACGCCGCTAATTTCTGAACGGCCTGTTTTCCGTTTCTTCCATAGCCGCAAACGATAACATGGTTTTTGAGTCCTTCGATTTTTTGCTGCACCTTTTTTCGTTTTAGATTACCAATATTGTTTTTGCTGAGCATGTATTCGGTAATTACGCTAATGGCATACCCTACGATAAATATACTTGAAAGTATTAAAATGGAGGTAAATACTTTCTCAATGGGTGATAGGTTTCCTATGGTGCCATATCCAACGGTAGTAATGGTAATCACCGTCATATAAAAAGCATCGATCCAAGTGTAGCCCGAAATCAGTTTGTATCCGAGCACCCCGATCATAAAAATCATGACCAATAGGAACAGTGCGACAGTTAACTTAGAACGAAAAAGATTTCTCATAAATCAAAGACTGAAGTTCTTTTGGTATAGACCAAATCTTTTAGTTTCAACCAGAATGCCAAAGTAAGGTACACGGCAAACCAAACACCGAGAGTAGCAAAGGAGACATATATAAAAAATAATCGCACACTTTTTACCCGCATTCCCAAACGGTCAGCGAGGCGTGATGAAACATAAAATCCATGTTTCTCAAAATAGTGGCGTATCTTGTAAATGACCGAAAGCATTGGTGCAAATTAGGAAATTTTACCGAACTAAACGTTTCAGATCAGCCAATAGTTATTGTGATAAAATAGCATTGCCAATTCTACACTCCAAACACTTT
>JAWWCH010000394.1:0-2478 GCA_033720575.1 Marinirhabdus sp. | reverse complement strand
GTCAGATCACGTTACTCGGGTAGTTCGGGAAGATCCAGTGCGACGGGGATTACTGTATGCAGGAACTGATTTTGGGGTGTTTATTTCATTGAATGATGGAGCCACTTGGCAAGCCTTTCAGCAAAACCTTCCGAAGACCCCCATAACGGATATCAAAATTTTTAGAGGCGACTTGATTTTAAGTACGATGGGGCGCGGATTCTGGATTCTAGACGACATCACGCCCTTGCGTCAAGATAGCTTTAATACTTCTGCAACGAATGCTGTGTTGTTCGAACCCGATACCACCATACGTTATCGTTATCCAATGGCCAGTACAGGTGCGTATCCGCAGTACAAGCGCACCAGTGTTACGATTGATTACTTTTTACCGATGGAAGTTTCAGAAGGAATCAAATTATCGATTTTAGATGCAGATAATGACGTAATTGCTACCGTGGTAAGTGATAGCACACAATTAAAAACCACGGTTACCGAAGTTGAAAACATGGATTTGAGTACGGTTTTTCGTTTTGTTGATGAGAAGTTGAGCACCGATAAAGGGTTCAATCGATTTGAGTGGAACCTACGCCACAAAGGCGTTTGGGACAAAGAAGAGAAGAATAGCTATCAATACGGTCCGTTGGCTCTTCCGGGGAAATATACTGCGCGTTTAACAGTGAACGGAAAAACCTTAGAGCAACCATTTGAAATTGTGGCCGATCCAAGAGTTACGGAACAGGGGGTTACTCAAGAAGTGCTGCAAGAACAGTTTGAATTTCAAAATAAGGTCATTGATTTGTTATCGGAAGCCAAAAAATTTCAAGCGGATTTGGAGCAGCAGATTGAAATTAAAACCGAAACCAATGCTTCAACTGAAACTTTAGAAAATACACTAAAAAAGCTTAAAAATGAGGAAGGTGCGTATCCACAACAAATGTTGATTTCACAAATTGGGTATTTGTATTATATGGTGAGTAGTGCCGACCAGCGACCTGGGGGAGAAGCCGAAAAACGATACGAATCGCTGGTATCACAATTAGAAGCACTAAAGCAAAACGTTGATTTATAATGGCACCTAATTGTGCTTACAAATAGGTTCCTGCAACGTCAATTTGCGCAGGTTGTTCCAAACAGCATGCTCATGGGGTTTGGGCGAAAATCGGATAACGACATAGGTCTTTCCTTGTGTAGTACAAGGTCTCTGGATCAGTTCCATATGTAGGGTCATCATTTGTTGTGACCGAAAGCGATCGAACGTACGCACTTTTCCCACGTAGCTAATTTTGGCTGCTTCAGCTTCTTGCTTCAGTAAGACAGCCGTAGTGGGAAGTTTAGGAGCAATGATGGTATCCTTCGGAATACCCATCAAACCGTCGAAGTACGTTTCTAAATTGCGCTCAATGGCCGATTCAGTCATTAGCGCATCTGAATTGATTTCCCACACAAACACATACGACCACAATTCAGGACTTTCAATATCAGACCAACCAGGAGGGAAATAGGCTTCTTCGGTTCCAGTAACAGTCATATCTTGTGCAAACCCTGTGGGTAATGGAAAGTGCTCCACGGTCCATGCCGCCTCATTTTTCAGCAACGTTGGCGCTGACGTTTCTTGCGCTCGAGTGATGACTCCGATGGCAAGTAAGCTGATACTCAAAATAATTGTTCTCATAGGATGGGATGGAATTGCAAGGTAATATATACTTCGAAAATGTCTGAGATGGCGTGATCTTTCAATTTATTATTGTAAGTAATGCCCCATTGGGTGCGGTCTACCTTCAGTTTTGTAGATAGCGTTCTGGTGGTGCCATCTGCTTCGGCATAGAAGGTTACCGGGTGTGTTTGCCCTTTTATGGTAAGGTCTCCAATCATTTTATGTAGATTGTTCTCTTCCCAATATTCAACGCTGGTAATGGTTAAATGTGCCGTTGGAAATTTTTCCACATCGAAAAAATCTTCGTTCTTTAGATGCTCCACCGGTCCGACACCGTTCAAGTGATCAGGATTGGTAATGGAGGTCATGTCTATGACAAAATAACCTCCGATAATCGCGCCATTATCGGTGAGCAATTCGCCTCTTTTGAAGTTAACTGTTCCTTGGTGTTCGCTAAATTGCAACGCATAGGATCCTTTCCAGTTCGCGATGCTGTTCTCGATGTCTAACTGATACGTTTCTTGACGTTGGCCAAATACCGTGCAGGTGGCCATGATGATGAATGAAATAAGTAGTTTTTGCATTTTGATTATTTTTAAAGCAAACCTACTCGTAGCAAGGCCTATAAAGTGTCAAAAGAATGTAAAAGAAGTGTCAACGGGTGTGAAATCTCAGTAAAATCATTGTTATTTGCAGCTATGAATACGCCTCTAAATCGTTTTTTTGTTTTGTTATTCAGTGCCCTGCTATTTTTAAGTGGAATATCTTGTTCCGAAAAAACAGCAGCACTTGATCGCGATACAAAAGTTAAACTTGCATTACGTGCGGTTGGAAATGATCTC
>JAWWCH010000393.1:0-2480 GCA_033720575.1 Marinirhabdus sp. | reverse complement strand
GGTCTGTCCATCTTCACTTCCCGAAAATAAAAGCGTATGGTTGTCGAAAAATGACGGCTGATTGTCATAGCCAGCAGCATTCGAAATATTCTTAAGGTTGGAAACGGTGAAGAGGCTATCAGAAAATTCTAAATCCATTACAAACACATCAGTATTGGGTTGTGCAAATGCCATCGTAACACTAAAAAGCAGGAGAATTACAGTCGATTTCATTTCAATTATTTAAGTTTACTAGATACAAAGTTTGTTCCAGATGCAGGATTCATCAAAAAAAAACCTTTCAATGCAGGGCACTGAAAGGTTTTTTATAGTTCAATAGTCTTTCGTTTTTAGAATGGATAGGTGTTTTCTGCCGTAACCTTTTCGGCAATCTTGTTTCGCAAGGTAACCACATTAGGCATATTTTGGTATTTGGTAAAACGTTTCAGTCCCATTAGCATCATCTTTTGTTCATCACCTTCAGCAAAACTTACATTGCCTTCTTTGGCTTTTTGAGTCACCGTGTCAATGGCATGATAAAGATATAACTGTGCCATGGCCACTTGGTATTCGGCATTTGCACCTCCATTTTTTGAGGTTTTTTCGGCACGTAACACCGCACTCTCCGCCATATAGATTTCAATCAAAATGTCAGCACTTGCCAACAATAATTGTTGATGTTCTTCCAAATCTGGACCATATTTTTGAACGGCCGCACCGGCAACCATCAGAAATACTTTTTTCATCTTAGCAATCATCTCCTTTTCTTCAGATAGTGTTTCTGAATAATCAGGTGTATCAAAGCTCGGAATTCCCGTCAATTCTTTACCAACAGCAGTTGCAGGTCCCAACAGATCTACATGACCTTTCATGGCTTTCTTTACCAGCATTCCTACAGCCAGCATTCTGTTGATTTCATTGGTTCCTTCGTAAATTCGAGCAATTCGCGCATCTCTCCATGCCGCTTCCATGGGTGTGTCGGCACTAAAGCCCATTCCCCCGAAAATTTGGATACCTTCATCACTGCAGTTTTGTATATCTTCGGAACAGGCAACTTTCAAGATTGAGCATTCAATAGCATATTCTTCAACGCCTTTTAATTCTGCTTCTTGGTGTGAATTTCCTTCGCTTTCGCGGATGGCTATTCGGTCTTCAATATTTTTAGCCGCACGATATGAAGCGGTTTCGCCTACAAATGCGCTTGTGGCCATCTCTGCCAATTTTAATTTTATCGCCCCAAACTTGGCAATCGGAGTTTTGAATTGGACGCGGTCGTTGGCGTATTTTGTCGCTTGATCAATCACGCGTCGTTGTGCATCCAGACAGGCAGCTGCCAATTTAATTCTACCCACATTTAGAGCGTTCATCGCAATTTTGAACCCTTCGCCGCGTCCTGCTAACATATTCTCTACAGGCACTTTGGTATCGTTAAAGAATACCTGACGGGTAGAAGAGGAGTGAATACCAAGTTTTTGTTCTTCCTCGCCTAGGGTGATTCCGTTGGACGCATCGTTTTCAACGATAAAGCCTGTAATGTTCTTATCATCTTCTATTCGAGCAAAAACGATGAATACATCACAAAAACCAGCATTACTGATCCACATTTTTTGTCCGCTGAGCTTATAATGCGAACCATCTTCAGAGAGCACTGCCTTGGTTTTTCCACTGTTAGCATCACTCCCTGCACCAGGTTCCGTTAAACAATACGCACCAAACCATTCACCAGTAGCCAATTTTGGCACATATTTTTCACGTTGCGCTTCCGTTCCGTAAAGGGTAATAGGCATGGTTCCGATTCCAGTATGGGCACCAAATGCCGTAGCAATAGAGCCGGTGGCTCCTGAGATATAATCACACACCAGCATCGTAGTTACAAACCCCATTCCGAGTCCGTCGTATTTTTCAGGAACAGCAATTCCCAACAAGCCCAATTCTCCAGCTTTGCGCATTACTTCCTCGGTAAGGGCGTAATCTTTCTTTTCGAAGCGTTCTTTGTGCGGCCAAATTTCGCGATCTACGAATTCTTTAACCGAATCGCGCATCATTTTTTGTTCTTCGGAAAAATCTTCTGGTGTGAAAATATCTTCGCAAGGCGTTTCTTTCACTAAAAATTGTCCGCCGCGTAGCATGTCTTTATTTGTTGTTTCTGTGCTCATGTATATTTTATTTATGTCTGGTTTTATTAGGTCTAGGCTGTGCTTTACCGGATGCGATTAACTATAGTTTATTTTAGAAATTCAAAAATACCCGCAGCGCCTTGTCCGGTACCTACACACATGGTAACCATACCGTATTGGCCTTGCATATTTCGCTTTCGCATTTCATCAAATAGCTGCACTGAAAGTTTTGCACCTGTACATCCTAATGGGTGGCCTAGAGCGATTGCTCCACCATTGACATTCACGATGTCTTTGTCGAGGTTTAATTCTCGAATTACGGCTAAACTCTGTGAAGCAAAGGCCTCATTCAGTTCGATCAATTTGATGTCGTCTTGTTTCAAG
>JAWWCH010000392.1:0-2482 GCA_033720575.1 Marinirhabdus sp. | reverse complement strand
TTTTTTTATGATTAATGCTCCGTTTTTTTAGTTATTTTTGCGTCACAAAATCACGAGATGCATTACAATAGAATACTCCTCAAATTAAGTGGCGAAGCATTAATGGGAAACCGCCAATACGGAATAGATCCCGAAAGACTCAAAGAATACGCAGAAGAAATTAAAGATATCACTGCTTTGGGGGTTGAAGTTGCCATCGTGATTGGTGGTGGAAATATTTTTAGGGGAGTAGCAGGTGCAAGTAAAGGCATGGATCGCGTACAAGGGGACCATATGGGCATGTTGGCTACCGTTATCAACGGCTTGGCACTACAAGGAGCTTTGGAAGATGAGGGCATCCCAACCCGATTGCAGAGCGCCATCAAGATCAATGAAGTAGCAGAACCCTTTATTCGCCGCAAGGCCATTCGCCATCTTGAAAAAGGCAGAGTGGTCATCTTTGGAGGCGGTACCGGAAATCCGTACTTTACAACCGATAGTGCTGCGGTATTGCGTGCCATCGAAATTCAAGCAGATGTGATCTTAAAAGGAACCCGTGTAGATGGAATCTATACGAGCGATCCTGAAAAAGATTCGAGTGCTACTAAATTTGATCACATTTCTTTTGACGATGTTTTGAAAAAAGGTTTACGCGTCATGGATACCACAGCATTCACCCTGAGCCAAGAAAATCAATTGCCCATTATCGTTTTCGACATGAACACAAAAGGGAATTTGATGAAAGTTGTAAAAGGAGAAACCATAGGAACCAAAGTGAACCTTTAATATTCAGATTGTTTTAGTATTTTTGGTTTGGTCTGCTTTTTGAGCATACCGCATTGAAAACAATAAATAAGTACCCAATTAGTTGGGTTTGAACACATATGGAAGACGAAATTAAATTTATATTAGACAGTACCAAGGAAGCCATGGACAAAGCTTTGGTGCACTTGGAAAAACAATTAATGAACATCAGAGCTGGTAAGGCGTCACCATCTATGGTGGGCGGTGTTAAAGTTGATTACTACGGCACCCCTACTCCGCTTAATCAGGTTGCCAATGTAAGTACCCCGGACGGTATGACCATTTCAATTCAACCCTGGGAGAAAAACTTAATCCCTGAAATTGAACGGGGCATCCAAATGGCAAATTTAGGCTTTAACCCTATGAATAATGGTGAAAGCGTAATCATCAATGTACCGCCTCTCACAGAAGAACGCCGGGCAGAATTGGCCAAACAGGCAAAGGCCGAAGCCGAAGAAGCAAAGATTGGAGTGCGTAACGACCGTAAGAATGCCAATAATGATATCAAGAAGTTGGATATTTCGGAAGACATGAAAAACAATCTTGAAATTGATGTCCAGAAAATGACTGACAATCACATCGATAAAATTGAGGCTATTTTCCAAAAAAAGGAAAAAGAAATCATGACCGTGTAACCTCCGATATACGTTAAACAAAACAAAAACAAGCGGCCCATGAGCCGCTTTCTTTATACTTTCGCAGCGTATAACTTCTGCTCCTCTATGCGCATTTTTCTTCTAGTTTTTTCTTTATTCTTCTGTGCAGTGACCATGGCACAAGAACCTGCTATTAAAACGGAACAGGATACTACCGCCACCCGCACCGAAGAAAAATCAAATCCTTTTAACACCGGCTTTTATCCCGTGGGGTTTTTCGATATTGACCTACGATATATCATTAAATACAACAACTACGAAGGCTTACGTCTAGGAATCGGCGGCGTGACCAATGACCGTTTGTCTGATCGGTTTAAAATTAGCGGCTACTTTGCACGTGGTTTCAAAGACCGGGATATCAAATTTGGCGCAGGCGGAAGTTTGCGGCTTAGCAAACCCAATAAAATGTGGCTCAACCTCTTTTATAAGGACGATATACAGGAGATTGGAAAGTTTAATTTTCTGACCGATGACCGCGTCTATTCTGTCTTTGAACCGCGCTTGGTGAACGTGACACAGTTCTATAAGGAACGGACTTGGCAAAGCAACGTACAAGCTGAATTCTACGAGAAAATCTTAGCGGAAGCACGCATTTCAAGAAGCCGAATAGATCAAATTGAAGATTATCAATATCTCAATGATGGCATTACCTATAGTAGTTACGAAATCGCCGAAGCCACGGCTTCAGTTCGGATTAGTCCAAAAACCGACTTCATCACGACGGAAGACGGCCGGATTGAATACTTTGACGGCTTTCCGAAAATAAGCGCACAGATTACCCAAGGTTTTGAAGGAATTACAGGAAGCGATTTTACCTATACTAAATTCGGACTCAAACTTGACTATTATATCAAGAGAACCGATCTGTCGTCTACTAACTTTTTGTTGGAAGGTGATTATGCCATAGGAGATGTACCGCTCACCCATTTGTATCATGCCTACCCAAATGCGCCCACCAAAGATGAAATTTTGCAGCGCTTCTCGGTGGCTGGCCGACGCAGTTTTGAAACCATGTATTTTGGCGAATTCTTCTCAGATAAACT
>JAWWCH010000391.1:0-2489 GCA_033720575.1 Marinirhabdus sp. | reverse complement strand
TTCCCCGGTACTGCGGAAGCACTTCAAGCGGTGACCTCGGCCAAGCTGATTTATATAGACCAAGGGCGTGTGAACGAATATGCCAATTGGGTGGCGACCTTAGATTTTGTAGATGTTGAAGATGCTGAATTGGATGATGCGGCCTATCAAGCCGCCGAACAGCCCTATTTAGAGAATAATAGCAAACAGGCCATTACACGTTTTGAAGCCTATTTATCACAGTTTCCCAGCGGGCAACATGCCTTGAAGGCACACTTCTACCTCGGACAACTGTACTTTGCCGAAAAACAAACAGACAAGGCCATTCCGCACTATGAGTTCGTGGTAAACAAAGAACGAAACGAGTTCACAGAACAGGCGTTGGCGCGTGTTTCAGAGCTGTATTTGTCCAAAAAAGACTATCAGAATGCCTTGCAGTACTTACAGCGATTGGAAACTGAAGCCGATTTTCCGCAGAATATTGTATTTGCGCAGACCAATAGTATGAAAGCGAGTTACGAATTGAAGCAATACGCTGCTGCAGTAACCTATGCTGAAAAAGTACTTCAGAATGAAAAGGTGGATAATACCATTAAAAGTGATGCGCAGATTATCATCGCACGCTCTGCTATACAAACGGGAGATGAAGCGAAGGCTAAAAAAGCATACGCTGAAGTAGCGAAAATTGCAACCGGAGCCTTGGCGGCAGAAGCGTTGTATTACGATGCTTATTTTAAACATAAAGATCAGCTATATGAGGCATCCAATACCGCCGTTCAGAAATTGGCAAGCGATTATTCGGGATATAAGCTGTATGGTGCCAAAGGTTTGGTGCTAATGGCGAAGAATTTCTATGCGCTAGATGACGCCTACCAAGCCACTTACATTCTAGAAAGTGTAATCAGCAATTTTGCCGAGTTTCCTGCCGTGGTCAATGAGGCCAAAGCAGAGCTTTCATTGATCAAGAATGCCGAATCAAAAACCAATGCTTCGGTAGAAACCAACAAGAATTAATTCCCCTATTCATCCATTCAATCTCGATTACATGACACATTTCCAAATCGGTTTTTATATACAAAGAATATTGAAAAAGCAGTTGTTCTCGGCGCTTTTGCTAAGCTTGCCTTTTTTGGGTTATGCCCAAGAAGAGGAAGAGAACATTGGCACTGAGGTAGTCAATATCGTTCGCCCTTACACCCCGTCCATAAGTGATGCGTTTAAAGTACGGGAAACACCACAAATGAACGATTCGGTTTCGCTTCAAAAGCAAAAAGTGCAATATCAGATTTTTTCTGTTCCCGTTGCGTCTACCTTTACTCCGGCAAAAGGAAAAGCAGAAACGGTAGAACGTGCCAAGCCTATCAAATTGTACGATAACTACGCAACCTTGGGTTTTGGTAATTATACGACCATCTTTGGTGAATTGTATAGCAATTTTGAGATCAGCCGTACAGATAACGCAGGTTTTTTCTTTCGGCACAATTCGTCTCAAGGAGGGATTGACGGAGTAGTATTGGATAATAAATATTACGATACCCAGCTAGACGGAAATTATACGAGCAGACAGCGGGATATTACCTATCGTTTGGATGCAGGTGTGCAACATCAGGTGTTCAATTGGTACGGACTCAATGCAAATTATGACAATTTAGATGAGGTATTTCTTTCTACTATCGATGCCACCCAAACCTATGTTGGCGGGTATCTTGGCGGGTCTGTTGCGTTAGAAGATTCCTATTTCGAAAAGATCACAGCGAATGTTCGTTATTTGGGAGATGCCTACGGATCATCTGAATTCAACTTTCGTGCAACGCCAGAATTTTCCTTTCCCTTAACCACTTTCAATTTGCAAATCAATGGAACAATCGATTATCTGAGTGGTGCTTTCGAAAAACAATATTTGGGAACCGCCGAAGTAGACCATAATGTGTTGATTGCAGGTGTGAGTCCGTCGCTGGAATACATCAACAACGACTTGTCATTATCTTTGGGAGTATCGGCTTTTGTGGGTATGGAGCTTGACGACGAGGCCTCTAGTTTTTACCTCTATCCGAATATTGAAGCATCATATCGCTTGGTTGATGAATTGCTGATGGTGTATGGTGGTGTTGATGGAGGATTGTCGCAGAACAGTTTCTACGGAATGAAAGAGGAGAATCCATTTGTTTCACCTACACTAGCGTTGGTTCCAACCAGTCAGTTATATAACGGATTTGGAGGGTTAAAAGGGAAACTGACCAATAATATTGGGTACAATATTCGAGGTTCATACGGACTGGAGGAAAACAAGGCGTTGTTCAGAAATAATCCAGATTTCGGAAATGGAACAGCCGATTTGGAAGGCTATGAATATGGAAATTCTTTCGGATTGGTATATGATGATGTTAATACGTTGTCCATTTTTGGTGAACTTACCGTTGCGGCTTCTGAAAAATTTAATGTTGGGCTCTCGGCGGAATATTTCAGTTATACTACAGACACCCAGACACAAGCTTGGAACCTTCCAGACC
>JAWWCH010000390.1:0-2508 GCA_033720575.1 Marinirhabdus sp. | reverse complement strand
AAGATCTCCTTTTGCATCATAGATTTTTGGCCGGGAAAAGTTCTTCTTTTTTTTCAAATCGTATTCCAAAACGTATTCCAAATCGTATTCATGTGCGAGAAAATGCGATAATGAGGACATAAAAAAAGCGGTTTAGCTCTTGCTAAACCGCTCTGGCACTGAATTTCCACTTGTAGCGAGAACGAGACTTGAACTCGTGACCTCCGGGTTATGAATCCGACGCTCTAACCACCTGAGCTACCTCGCCGTTTTTGCGGTGGCAAAGATAGCAACTATTTAAGTTGGAACAAACTTTCGCTTTTATATTTTTTATCTTTTTTGACAATCAAAAAGCATATGGCGCAGTGGCGCTACATTTTCTCAAATTTCACATTCTTAATTCTCCCATGGTCTATGCGCAATCCATTCACCTTGTTAGCAGCGTTGCGCTCCACTTGAATTCGATAATCATTCATCTGTAACAGGTCTTTATAGGTGAGTTCGGCTTCCCGTGTTCGGTCGTTCTTCGTGATTTGATAAGACGTGCCTTTTAAATGCTCAATTTTGATTTGTGTATCTGTTTCTTGGTTGTAAAATTGACCTTCCATCGAAGTCAAGTAGCTCGGCGATGCCTCAAAAGGAGGTAGTTTTTTATAAGATATGGGGGCTTGTGAGGCAAGATATATAGTAAACCCCTTCACATTCGTAGATGTATCAAAGGCCATTTTCAGGTTGTTGTTACTTTCATAATGATATACCGATCCATTTTCTTGGAATAAGCGGACAGGATCTCTCTGATATATGTTTCGATACAGCGTGTCATTTTTTTGAGTGATGCGAATGATGTTCCCGTCATCGCTACTATAATACCCAATTGCATCATTATTTGTAAAGTTTTTTGTGACGGTAGACGGACCGGCAGGAAAGGTAGTTTCAGCCATATTGAGGCCTAAAACAATGGTGGCTACTTGCTTGGCCACGTAGTTAGTCGGTACGCTGCCACTGTTCGATAGCACTATGATGGCGGTTTTTTGTTCAGGAAACCTCAGAAAAGTGGCATTGTAAGCTCCTGTATTTCCATCGTGGTAGCAATAATTTACGTTTTTGTAGGTGCCAAACATGAGTCCGTAGCCATAGGCTTCGCTATTTGGTGTATTTATCCTTTTCTGACTTTCGTTCACTATATGTTGAGAGACTATGTTACCCCTGTTATTTTGAATGATACGTTCCCAAATCAATTGGTCTTTCAGGGTCGTAAAGAGTCCACCATCCCCATGGATTTCTGTAATGGAAGGATATTCTTTCCAACCGTTCCAGTTTCCATAAGGTCTTGCTCTATTCGGAACAACTTCCATATAATTGGTCAAAAACGCGGTGTTTGTCATTCCCATTGATTCAAACAGTTGCAAAGAAAATGCTGCGAAGTCGGTATCACTTACTTTTTGAATGATTTCGGTTAGGAGAATGTAGTTCGAGTTACTGTATAGATAAGCGCTGCCTGGTTCAAAATTTAATTCTTTCTGTTTTCTTAGAAGTTCGAGGGCTTCTTTGTTCCCAACAAATTCTTGCCACCAAGTTTTTCCCTGTAAGGCCCAAAGATCGTACACATCCCTAATACCACTTGTGTGGGACAAAAGATGTGAAATTTGTATAGGGGCCTTAATTTCTGGGAGATAATCAGGAAGAAACTTTCTAAAATCATCCTCTAAACGTATAGATCCTTCTTCTACAAGCTTTAGAATGCATAATGCATTAAATTGTTTTGCGTTGGAAGCGATGTTAAATCGGGTAGTTTCATCAATTGGGACTTCATGTTCTAAATTAGCATAACCGCGATAAGACTCGTAAACCACTTCCCCGTCTTTGACAATACCAATGGCCAATCCTGGCGACACACCTTCTGAATGACGTTTCAACTCGGTATCAAGCGCTAGAATTTTAGTCTGATCGAGGGGTTGGGATTTGGAAGTAAAGGCTAGTAGTACTAATAAAATTGTGGACAGTAATGATTTCATAAGGTATTTTTAATAAGCCACAAATAAAACAACTATGAGATCTTCAATCGCTTCAAATTACCATTTGAACCTTTTTTACAGCTGAAATTTATAAATATACTGTTTCGGACTTAGCCCAGTATGCTTCTTGAACGCCCGATTGAATGTGGTTTTAGAGTTGAAACCGCAATCCATGGCGATACCAAGAAGGGTACTACCGTGATGTTCTTTTTCTTCTAGAAGCCGAATGACTTGGTGCGTTCGCCACGAATTGACGAAGTCATTGAAATTCATCTCGAATTCTGAATTGATTGCATTCGAAACAACATTTCGGTTGGTGTCTAAATGGTTGGCACCATCAGTTAATGTAAGGTTCGGGTTGGTATATAGCTTTTTCTCTTCAAACAATGCATTGATGGTGTCACGCCATTGTAGTGTCGTAGGGTTGTGTTCGGTTGGCTTAGGTTGAATGGATAAGCTCGTTTCGTGTTCGGTTTCGCTTGATAAGTTATGATCGATAGAAAAGGGAAGTGTT
>JAWWCH010000389.1:0-2512 GCA_033720575.1 Marinirhabdus sp. | reverse complement strand
GAAAGTTAAAATGTTAGTTTTGAACGACAAAAGTTAAAAAAACCTACCATTCATCGATATTTTTTGATATACTTGTAGTACTAAAAGAACCTTAATCGTGGATAAACCTTTACTCAAATGTGCGATTGTTGACGACTCAACGCTGCAGCGACTTTCCATTGTAAAGTTAATCGAAAATCACCCCTCATTGAACTTGGTGGCAGAGTATAATAACGCCATCGAAGCAAAAATGGGATTGGCCACAACTGAGATCGACCTTATCTTTCTCGATATTGAAATGCCGATTCTTTCAGGATTTGATCTGTTAGATGATCTTACCCACAAACCACAAATCATTTTTGTTACGGGTAAAACGAAGTATGCCTTCAAAGCCTTCGATTATGACGCGGTAGATTACCTTCGGAAACCTATCTCTAAGGAACGTTTTCTCAATGCCGTCCATAAAGCACTGACCAATTACAAACTTAAAAATGATGATGGCTTCGACGAAGAAGATTTCATCTTTGTAAAAAGCAATTTAAAGAAGCGGAAAGTTTTTCTGAACGAACTGCGCTATATTGAAGCGTTGGGTGATTACGTAAAGTTGGTGACCGAACACGACGCGCTCGTCGTGCTTTCTACCATGAAAGCTTTCGAAAATCTGTTGCCGTCAGATCGGTTCTTGCGCATCCACAAATCGTACATTGTAAACTTAGACAAAGTTGAAAAGTACAATAGCAAGGTCATAGAACTTGATCAGGAACAATTGCCATTGAGCCGTAATAGAAAGTCTGATCTAGTAGAGGCCCTTGCCGCCAATATGCGATCTTAATACGGATCTACATCTACGATCAATCGTACGCTCGAAAATTCTTTTACCCCCAAAAAGCTGCGCTGCACTTTTGCAACTACGTCTTTGGTTTGCGCTAACGACTGTTGCTTCGGAATCTTGAGCATTACATTACTGATAAATTGATTTCGAACCCTACCCACAGGTGGCTGCTCTGGTCCGAGTACATATTCATGAAAAGACAGACGCAAGGCCTGAGCAAACCAACTTGCGGCTTTTTGCATCTTATCAAAATTACGGTCCTTGAATGTGATACGTATGGTTCTATAATACGGCGGATATTTAAACTGGTACCGATCTTCTGCCTGTTCTTTGAACATCTCTACATACGCATTACTACTCACTTGCTGTAATATCTGATGAAGCGGGTGATAGGTCTGAATCAAGACCCTTCCCCTTTTCTCGGTTCGTCCCGCTCTGCCTGCAACTTGTTGCAGTAGCTGAAAACTACGCTCGTGCGCCCTAAAATCTGGGAAATTCAGCAAACTATCGGCGTTCATTACCCCGACCAGGGTTACGTTTCTAAAATCAAGTCCTTTGGCCACCATTTGGGTACCAACCAGGATATCGATTTCTTGATGCTCTAATTTTTCAATCAGCTTTGCATAGGCATGCTTACCCCTCGTGGTATCTTGGTCCATTCGGGCAATAGATTTGTCAGGATACAGCGCTTTCAATTCGGTTTCAATTTGCTCTGTACCAAAGCCCATAGTATCCAAAGTCTCACTACCGCAGGCCATGCAAGCCAATAACATTTGCATGGAATACCCACAATAATGACAGCGCAATTGCTTCTTATGTTTATGAAAGGTCAAACTTACATCGCAATTGGGGCATTGGGGAGACACGCCACAGGTAGTGCATTCCACAAAGGGTGAAAACCCACGCCTGTTTTGAAACAAAATCACTTGCTCTCCCAGCTCCAAGGCTACATTCATTTCTTCCAGCAAACGATCACTAAAATGACCGGTCATCAATCGTTTTTTATGTTTGGTCTGAATATCAACCAACTCAATCTCAGGCATGAGAATGTCACCAAACCGCGTTTTAAGCTCTACCAATCCGTATTTTCCCTGGGTGGTATTGTAATAACTTTCTAAAGAAGGGGTTGCCGAACCCAATAGGGTTTTGGCCTTATGGAGTTGCGCCAGCACAATAGCAGCGTCTCGACCATGATATCGGGGCGCCGGATTGTACTGCTTGAAAGAGGCCTCGTGTTCTTCATCTACAATGACCAGCCCAAGTTGATGAAACGGTAAAAACATGGAAGATCGTGCGCCAATTACAATTTGGGCCTTGTGTTTATTTGCCAGTACATTGTTCCACACCTCTACGCGTTCGTTCACTGAATATTTAGAATGAAATACGGCAACCTGTTCCCCAAAATACACCTGCAACCGTGAAATAAGCTGCGTGGTCAAAGCAATTTCTGGGAGCATGTACAGCACTTGCTTTCCCTTCTCCAGTTGTTCAGCGATCAACTTCACGTAGATCTCTGTCTTTCCACTGGAAGTTACCCCGTGCAACAGAACGATGTCATGCGAACTGAATTCGCTTTTAACCGCGTCAAAAGCTGCTAACTGTGCACTACTGAGCTCTTTTATGGGTTGTTGTTCCTCCCCAGAATATTGTACGCGATCTTGCTGTTTGTAGTATTCTTCTAAAATATTCTTGTCAATCAAG
>JAWWCH010000388.1:0-2528 GCA_033720575.1 Marinirhabdus sp. | reverse complement strand
GCTGTTTTCAGATTTTTCCGAAACACCACTTCCCCATGATCTGGCGCATCTTCGCCAGAGAGGATGTTGAGTAATGACGTCTTTCCCGTTCCGTTTTTTGCAACAAAACCAATCTTTTGTCCTTCATTGATACCAAAGGAGATGTCGGTAAAGAGCACCCGTTCGCCATACGATTTGGCAATATTTTCTACGGAAAGGTAATTCACAAATACAATTTTTCGCAAATTAAACAGTTTTTCAGCAGAACCCACGAAATACTTTTCATTATTACGTAGGTTCGTTTATATTTGTTGCCATACACCCTGCCATTATGAACATTAAGTACCTACTCTTATTATTGGTCATTGTACTGGGCTTTACTTCCTGTATTTCTACAAAACAGTTGGTGTACCTTCAAGAAGATGAAAATGCCGTTGATAGTTTATATGCCCTGCGGAAAAAACCTGAACCGTACCGCGTACAGGTAAATGACCTCCTGAGTATTCGAGGTAAGGCGCTAGATCCTGAATTTGTAAGTACGTTCAACCCAACCAGTGATGCCAACCCGAATGCTACAGGTGAAGAGCGTTTGTATTACGATGGATTTGTGGTAGATCCACATGGCAATATTCGCATTCCAAAACTGGGCGAAGTGGCGGTGTTGGGGCTTACCGTTGATGAAATTCGTCAAAAAATAGAGAAACAACTTACCGAACAATATTTCAAGCCTGAAGCCGAATTGTTTATCACAGTAAAGCTTTCTGGAATACGATATACTATTAATGGAGAGATTGGCTCGCCAGGATCACAGATCATATATAGAGATGCCGTCACCATTATGGAGGCCATTGCCAATAGTGGGGATATCAATATTACAGGAGACCGAAAAGACGTGGTTATAATTAGGCAATATCCTGCCGGACAAAAGGTACACCATATCGATTTAACGGATATCAACGCAATGAATTCTCCATATTATTGGGTGCAGCCGAATGATTTGATTTTAATCAATCCATTACCACAGCGATCGCTGGGAACTGGAACAACCGGATTGTCGTCTTTTACAACTGTACTTTCCATTTTTAGCGCCATTGCTACCACCATTCTCTTATTTACCAGGCTATAATGAGTGAAGATTTTAACATTAATGATGTTCAGATCAACTTCGACTTTAAAGGGTTTCTTTATAAGCTGTTGAGCTATTGGCCGTTGTTTTTGGTTTCATTGGCCATCGCTTTTGGTATTGCCTATTATGTAAATGTTCGAAAACTGCCCATCTATAAGATGGAAACCCTAGTTTCTATTAAAGATGATCAGAATCCGTTTTTTACGGCGAATACCAGTCTTACCTTTAATTGGGGGGGTACCACCGATAAGGTAAATACTGCCGTGGTTACGCTTCGATCTAGAACACATAATGAGCATGTGGTAGAGCGGCTCCAATACTACATGAAATATAAACGGGACGGAGAATACCAAAAGGTTGATGCCTATAAGCAGACTCCTTTTTTTGTAGAAGTAGACACCACAAAACCACAAATTTTGGGACATGAACTGAAAGTGGTCTTCAAAGATTCTGTGAATTTTGTGCTTTCTATAAATATGGAACAAGAAGGAAGCAAGAGTTTTCAAATCTATGACGAAAGCAAGGAACGAGTCCGCCAGTTTGTACCTGCTGGCACCTATGAGAAAGCCTTTAAAATAGGCGAGGATATAGTTACCCCTTATTTTAGTGGTCGCTTTGTGCCCAACGAAGACATACCGGTGCGTGCCAACAAACCTTACTACCTTCAATTTGTAAACTTTGACTCTGCCGTAAAGGGCTATTTAAGCATCCTTGTTAACCCGGCTACGGAAGGTTCTTCCGTTCTGCGATTGGGCCTAACCGGAAAGAACAAAGCGCGATTGGTAGATTACCTCAATACGTCGGTGGATGTGCTGAGCGAGAATATGTTGGAGCGTAAGAACCTGTTTGCGGTTAAAACCATCAAATTTATTGATAGTAGTTTGGGCGCCAAATCTGAAGAGCTCAAATTGGTAGAACAGGAACTCAACGATTTCAAGAACGAAAACAATGTGTTTGACCTTAGTCTTGAAGGCAACGAGATAAAAAATAAACTCAACACCCAAGACCTGAGAAAAGAAGATGTTAGACGGCAGTTGGATTATTTTAACACCCTTGAAGATTACTTACAAACCCGAACCGACTATCGCGATGTACCAGCACCGTCTGTTGCAGGGATTTCAGAAAACAGTGTGGTGACCGGAGTAGGGCAAATCGTGAACCTAGCACAGCGTAGAAATACTCTCGAATATTCCTATAAAGAAGGTGCTACACCATTGTTGGATATAGACCGTCAGATTGATGCCGTGAAAAAGGTATTGCTGGAGAACATCAATTCATCCAAAAGCTTAAAACGTACAGAACTTCAGTCTATCAATAATGAAATTGCTTCGTTGGAAGCCGAAATGCGTAAGCTTCCAAAAGAACAACAAGACTTGTTGAAGATAGAACGTCGCTTCAATCTCAATGAACGGATTTACAACCT
>JAWWCH010000387.1:0-2537 GCA_033720575.1 Marinirhabdus sp. | reverse complement strand
TTTCCAGCTTCCAGCCTCCAACTTCCAACTTCCAACCTCATTTATCACAAGTTATTGACATCGGCTTTGGTAGACCAATTTCTTCTGTACTTTTGTGGAAACTTTAAAGTACATCCTTCCTATGAAATTTTTTATTGACACAGCAAACTTAGATCAAATACGAGAAGCACAGGACCTTGGGGTCTTAGATGGGGTAACCACTAATCCTTCGCTCATGGCAAAAGAAGGAATAACGGGACGTAACAACATATTGAAGCACTATGTTGATATCTGCCAAATCGTGGATGGCGATGTTTCTGCCGAAGTGATTGCAACTGATTTCGATGGAATGGTGAAGGAAGGTGAAGAATTAGCTGAACTACACGAACAAATCGTTGTGAAAGTTCCGATGATTAAGGACGGTATCAAAGCCATTAAATATTTTACCGATAATGGTATTCGCACGAACTGTACGCTGGTATTTTCTGCAGGGCAAGCCCTATTGGCCGCGAAAGCTGGCGCTACCTATGTCTCGCCTTTTATCGGAAGACTGGACGACATCTCTACCGATGGTCTCAATTTAATTGCTGAAATCCGACTCATTTATGACAACTACGGATTTGAAACCCAAATTTTGGCAGCATCTGTAAGACACACCATGCACGTATTGGAATGTGCTAAAATTGGTAGTGATGTGATGACTGGGCCGCTATCTTCAATTGAAGGTTTACTGAAGCATCCCCTTACCGACATTGGCTTGGCAAAGTTCTTGGAAGATTATAAAAAAGGAAACTAAATCTTATATCATACTGCAACTTAAAATGGGCCCATGGCCCATTTTTTATTGATTATCGGTAGTCTTCGAAAACAGATAACCAAAGGGCTTCAAGCTAGAAACATGCAAAAAAACCACATTCACAATTCCCAGTACGGGTATGGCTACTACCATTCCAACGATTCCCCACAATAGATTCCCGGCTATCACGGCTAAGATTACGAAAAACGGATTTAGGTCTACATCTTTGCCCACAACGTACGGCTGTAGAATGTAACTCTCTACAAATTGTGCCACCACAAAGGTTATGGTGACCCCAATTAAAACACTCGTTTGACCGTCTATTAAATAGCCAAAAATAATTGCCATACTGAATCCGATGATGTTTCCTAAATAGGGTATGATGGTAAGAAGTGCAGCAATTATGGCAATAAGGATAAAATTGCTCACGCCAGAAATACCCAGACCAATACTATAAATAACAGCCAGCAAACCAATCAATTTTAGTTTACCGATCAGGTACCCTTGTGCCACCGAAATGGTTTCTCCTATGGTTTTGTTCACTTCCTTATTCTTTTGATCCGGAAAGAATTTCAACAGGAAGGTTTTAAACTTTGATCTGAAACGCAACATAAAGAAAACGTAGATAAACACGAGAAGGTAAATGCCTAAAAAGCTCACTATTTTCCCCAAATAGGTCAGCGCACTGGCACCCTTTCCAGAGCCTCCTATGAATTTTAAATTTTTGATATTCTTTTCATAGCCGTCAAGTCTTTTTTTACTGATTGGTGTATTTGTAATTATAAAGTTAGCTGCAGCTTCAATTTTGGGCTCTATGGTGTCTTTCATAGTGTCCCACTTTTCAACTACATTATTCATTTGCATGGTTACCAACGCGAAAAATCCGCAAGAGACAAGAAATAGCCCCAAAGAACTAAGCAACGAAGCCATGGTCCTGTTCAATTTCCATTGCTCTATTTTTCTCGCCACAGGTAATATAAGCAAGGACAAAATGGTGGCTACCGTTAATGGTGCTATGAACGATTTCGCCCGAACAAGGGCAAAAACTAGGAATACGAGTAACACTAGAATGGCGGTCGCTTTAAATATTCGGGTTTTGGTGGTTGAAGACATCGGTACGTTTTGATTCAAAATAAATCATTTTAAAAAATTGTCTGCAGTGTTTAACAATACTTTATCGCTTCCAGCCTAGAGGCAGCGCAGCAAAATGACCTGTTTTGGTTGGGCCATAGCAAAAAATGCAAGGATTACTTAGGATAATAAAAGCATATCTTTCAGCAATACAAAAGTATAATGCAACCCTAAGGTGTTGCCTAGGACCGGTTCAGGGAAACCAACCAAACAAAACCTTCGAGCTTCGCTAGATACACTCTTTTGTACGCTTCATCCCATGAGCAAAATCCTAGTCTAGGCGCACAAAAAAACCCCCAAGTTTCCTTGGGGGTTTTGTTTGGGTGGAAGATCGGTCTCGAACCGACGACCTCCTGAACCACAATCAGGCGCTCTAACCAACTGAGCTACAACCACCATGTTGCTTTTCATTTGAAAAGCGGATGCAAATATACTTCAAATCTAACGCATGTACAATAGCTTCGTATTTTTTTTAAATCAAATCGAAAATTGAGTCTACCGCAGGGAGACGCTCTACAGTGAAGCCTTCCGCAGCTTCGGTTCCAATTAATCTTCCTAAATTTCGATTTCGGTATAAAATACTATCAGTTGCATTTTTTGAGGAAATTGGGGTATCTGGTTCATCTGAATT
>JAWWCH010000386.1:0-2556 GCA_033720575.1 Marinirhabdus sp. | reverse complement strand
TTAGAATGCTAAATTTCTATGGAAGATTAATAACTAAGTTGTTAAACCCTTCTAAAGTTAAAATTGACCCAACGAAAGCTTTTGTACCTTTACATTTCTTCCTCGAAAAGCGGAAGGTTTAGGCGATTTATCCGATTTTTATGTTAGAACAAGCTACGACAGAATACGAAAAAGTGATTTTAATTGGGCTCATCACCCAACAACAGGACGAAGAGAAATCGAAAGAATACCTCGATGAGCTTGAATTCTTGGCGTATACGGCTGGGGGCGAGGTCAAGAAACGCTTTGTTCAGAAAGTACAGATGCCCAACCCCAAAACCTTTATCGGAACTGGGAAGATGGAAGATGTTCGCGAATATGTGGATGCCAACGATATTGGTACGGCCATTTTTGATGACGAATTGTCGCCGGCCCAACAAAAGAACATTGAAAAGATCTTGAAGTGCAAGGTGATAGATCGTACCTACCTGATTCTCGACATCTTTGCACAACGAGCACAAACCAGTTATGCCCGAACCCAAGTGGAATTGGCGCAATACGAATATTTGCTCCCTAGACTAACAGGGTTGTGGACTCACTTGGAACGACAACGTGGGGGTATTGGGATGCGTGGTCCTGGTGAAACAGAGATTGAAACCGATAGACGTATCGTTAGAGATCGTATTTCATTGCTAAAGAAGAAAATCACAAAAATAGACAAGCAAATGGAAGTGCAACGCGGCAATCGGGGCGCACTGGTTCGTGTAGCTTTGGTGGGGTATACCAACGTAGGTAAAAGTACCTTGATGAACGTGATCAGCAAATCGGATGTATTTGCTGAAAACAAACTATTTGCAACCTTGGACACCACGGTTCGGAAAGTGGTTATCGGGAACTTGCCATTTTTGCTCACGGATACGGTTGGGTTTATCCGAAAACTTCCTACCCAATTGGTTGAAAGTTTTAAAAGTACGCTAGACGAAGTACGGGAGGCAGATTTATTGCTTCATGTGGTTGATATCAGCCATGCGTCGTTTGAAGATCATATTGCTTCGGTAAACCAGATTTTGGATGAAATTGACAGTGCCGACAAACCTACGCTGATGGTGTTCAATAAAATTGATGCCTATGTGCCAGAAGTAATTGATGAAGATGATCTGGTGACCGAAAAAACGGCAGCACATTTTACACTGAAAGAGTGGAAACAGACCTGGATGCAACGTGAAAATACCGACGCCATATTTATTTCGGCCTTGAACAAAGACAATCTAGAAGAATTCAGAAAACAAGTGTATGATAAAGTACGCGACATTCATGTGACGCGATTTCCGTACAACAACTTTCTGTATCCTGAAGAGTATGTAGAATAAGTCAAAAAAAACCGACGCTGATCAGCGTCGGTTTTTTTTAAGGCGGAGTGCACTAAAATTTGTATCCCACGCCTATACCTAAGGTTTCTCTGATTTGGAATCCCTTTACGGCATTATCGTCATATATGGCTTGGAACGTGAAATTTGTCGTGATCCATTCGTTTACTTTCAACAGTAGATTTAAGGTATAATCGATATCTACATTCTGAGGATCTTCCAAGTAATTTGAGTATAATATTAAAATGTTTTCAGCAGTCACGTTCTTCATTAGGTCGAATTTGGCATAAGCATTCACAGAGGCGCCCAGTTCAAAGCGAACGGTTTCGTTGGCATCAACGCCAAAATAAGGTCCGGCGGCATTGTAGGCTTCAATCGCTTCGGGAGTATTTGGCACCGTAGTAAATTGATCGTCTACGATGATCAAACGAAGGGTAGCAGGTGAGACGTTTACTTTTATGTTGTCACTCTCTTTCCACAGAAAACCAGGTCCTGTCTGAAAGTAAGCGGGCGACAAGAATCTGGTTTGTAATATGCGGGCTTCGTTACCTTGATCATCTTCAATGAATTCGTATCCGTTGCTAAATTGCGTTCTAAAATTTAGAAACCAAGAGTAGAACCAATTGGTTTCTTTGATTTGGCGACCCACAATGGAATTGAGTTCGAAACGGTCATTGGTTTTTCTGGTAAATTCCTGTTCTCTGGTTTTCGTTACGCCATATTCAGCAATAAGCCGATTGTCCCAGGTCAATTTACCCTTTCTGTAGTTCGCATCGTAAATGAGGGATGCATTTGCAGCGTAATTTGAAGTTCCTCCACCCGTCCATTCTTCATTGAACGCAGCTTGATTGAAGAGTAAGGTGGCATTTCCAGATTTGGTCCAACCCTCTTTTGGGGTTTCAGCTTCTTCATCCTGAGCCATGCCTAAAAATGGTAATGCACACAGGGTAATACATAAGATAATTTTTTTCATAGTCACTTGATTTAGTTACTACAAAGGTAATTTTTCTTTTAAAATTGATTTGCTAAGTAAAGAATTTCACACTATTAATTTGCCCGAGCGGGTAGACTTGTGTCATTTTCGTTTGTACAACGGTACTGAAGAACAGGCTTCTCCATACATAATGCTCTTGGCTACTGTGTGAAGTTTTTGTGCCAAAAGTACGAGGGCGTTTTCAGGAATAGGTTTGTGCGCACATCCTTTGATGAT
>JAWWCH010000385.1:0-2566 GCA_033720575.1 Marinirhabdus sp. | reverse complement strand
TTCCGGTGGTCATGATCACCAAAAGCGAGGAAGAGTATATTATGGAAGAGGCCATTGGCAGCAAGATTGCAGATTACCTGATCAAGCCCGTCAATCCGAATCAAATATTACTCAGCCTAAAAAAGAACCTGGATCACACACGACTGGTTTCGCAAAAGACCACTTCGAACTACCAACAGGAATTTCGCAAGATTGCGATGGACATGTCTATGATCAATAGTTATGAAGGCTGGGCAGACTTGTATCAGAAGTTGGTGTATTGGGAACTGGAACTCGAATCTATTGAAGATTCTAGCATGTTTGAAATTTTGGAATCACAAAAAGTGGAGGCCAACACCCAATTCTGCAAATTCATAGATAAGAATTACCCAACATGGTTCAATGATGGTGCAGATGCTCCTACCATGTCGCACACCTTATTTAAAGACAAGATTTTACCTGAGATTGAAAATACACCAACGTTATTGGTCGTGGTAGACAATCTTAGATACGACCAATGGAAAGCCTTTGAACCGTTCTTAAACAGCAGTTATAAAAAGAAGAAGGAAGAACTGTTCTACAGTATCCTACCTACGGCCACCCAATATGCGCGTAACGCTATCTTTTCGGGCTTGATGCCCAGTGAGATGGAAAAACTACATCCAGAATATTGGTTGAACGATACCGAAGAAGGTGGAAAGAACATGAAGGAAAAGGAGTTTCTAGAAGCGCAGTTGAAGCGTCTGGGTAAAAATTTGAATTGGAGCTATCACAAAATATCCAGTTTGAAGCAGGGAAAAAGGCTTTCTGAAAACTTTAAAAGCCACAAGGACGAAGATTTGATAGCAGTGGTATACAACTTTGTTGACATGCTGTCTCATTCCAAAACAGAGATGGAGGTTATAAAAGAATTGGCCTCTACGGACAAGTCGTATCGATCATTGACCCAAAGTTGGTTTAAGAATAGTCCGTTAATGGACATCATCCATCAGGCGTCCGACCTCGGTTTCAAATTAATTATAACCACAGACCACGGAACCATTAACGTTAAGAATCCCAGCAAGGTTATTGGCGATAAGAATACCAGTTTGAATCTCCGCTACAAAACGGGCAAGAGCCTCACCTACGAAGAGAAGGATGTATTGGCAGCAAAAGATCCGAGCACCATTTACTTACCGAAGATCAATATGAGCAGCTCGTTCATCTTTGCGAAAGGGGATTTGTTTTTTGCATATCCTAACAATTACAACCATTATGTAGGCTACTATCGAAATACGTATCAGCACGGAGGTGTATCTTTAGAGGAGATGGTGATTCCTTTTAGCGTACTAGATCCAAAATAGTAATTTCGCATTGTTTTTGTAGGATTTTTCTTCATTAAGTGAATTTCAACGATATTTTTTGTCAATTATCGTTAAAATGAACTATATTAGCCCTTTATTGATCAAATGGAACTGACATATACTCTGCAAGACTTGCGAGATGTTTCGCGAAAAGTGCTTGAAGCCATAGATTCAAAGATTGTTTTGTTTTACGGTGATATGGGTGTAGGCAAGACCACGTTAATCAAAGCCCTTGCGTCCCAATTAGGTGTGAAAGAAGCCTTAAATAGTCCGACGTTTAGCATTGTTAACGAACATGAAATTCCAAATGGGATTTTGTACCATTTTGATTGCTATAGAATTGAGTCGGAAGATGAAGCGTTTGATATAGGAATTGAGGATTATTTTGAGTCTGGACACTGGTGTTTTATTGAGTGGCCAGAAAAAATTGAAAATTTGATTCCAAATGAGGTAACGAAGCTAAAACTAACTAAAAACCAAAACGGAAGTAGAACTATAATCAGTGTGCCTGTGAACTAAAGATTGTTGCTAAAGTATTGAAAAGACTGCCATTCTTAATTGATTTTGCCCCAAATCGCATAATAATTAGGCAAGGTTTTTTTTGCCTAAAGCGTAACTCACTAAGATACGGCTATAATAATCGTCATACTTGTGTTTTTTCGTGATAAGTTTGTACTATAAACCTCACAAAAACTAGTATTATGAAACTTAAAAATTACCTTTTCTTGGCAGCGATTTTTGGAGCCACTTTATTTGTATCTTGTACTCCAGAAAGCATCGAAGATGACAACACAGAACAACAAGTTAAAGGAGGAATTAAACCCCCAGTCGCAGGATAAAAGAGCCTTGTGGTTTGGCGGGTTAATAGTATTCCTAATTGCCTTGTCACCATTTATATTTTACACTTACAAAAGTTTTCCAGAGGGAGATCTCTGGAAAACTTACTTTTTTGAGTGGAAAACAGCCTACGGGTCTTGGTTCAATGCTGCGTGGTATCTTACAAGTAAAATTGTTCCCTTATATTTATTTTTAATTTGGTTCTTCACTTGTAAACATTGGTGGCATTGGATTATTCTCGTACCAGTTTCGATGTATTCTTTCCAGCTACTTTCTATTATTAATGAAAGCAATGGTATCGATGAAGTAGAATTGCTTTATATGATACCAATTTTGTTATTTCTCGTACCTATAGTGTATTTAATCCGAGCTAAATTGTTCAACAAAATAAGAGGAAATAATCTTGC
>JAWWCH010000384.1:0-2571 GCA_033720575.1 Marinirhabdus sp. | reverse complement strand
GATTTCAATTCGTTACGAACGGTGGGTATGTTCAAATTACTGGATACCCAAACTTCTGATGCCTACGTTGCGAGTTCACTGAACACCTTTGACGGTCCGTTTGAGTCGCCACAGAATTTTAACCGATTCAATATCATGGGAAAATACACCTACAACCTGTGGGGGGATCAGTCGGTTTCTGTGCTGGCTTCGCACTTTACCAGCAAGTGGGATGCCTCGGGACAGATTCCGCAGCGTGCCGTAGATGCTGGTATCATTGGTCGTTTTGGCGCCATTGATGATACGGAAGGCGGAAACACCAGTAGAACCAATGTTTTGGTGCGTCATACCAAACAGTTAGATGACAACTCGAAATTGGAGAGCAGCGCATACATGTCGCAATACGACTTCGAACTGTTTTCGAACTTCACCTTTTTCTTGGAAGATCCTGTAAATGGCGATCAGATTCGTCAATTTGAAGATCGAAATATTCTCGGATTTCAAACTGCATATACCAAAGACACTTCGCTTTTTGAAAATGACTTTGAATATGAGGCAGGTGCTGGAGTTCGCTACGACGATGTTGACGATATACAGCTATCGCGAACTAAGAACAGAGATGAACTGTTAGAGCGATTGGCTTTTGGAGACGTGAACCAAATCAACAGCTTTGCCTATGTAAAAACAAAATACACCAGCGGTGACTTTACCCTCGCCCCACAACTTCGACTGGATTATTTTAAATTCGATTATGAAAATAAACTCAGCGAAACCTACGACAACCGCAGCGAAAGCAAAGTCTTTGCGAGTCCGAAATTTAATGTAACCTACACAGCCAACCAACAACTTCAATTTTTCGCCAAAACGGGTATTGGATTTCACTCAAATGACACACGTGTTGTGGTGGCAAATAATGGGGAAGATATTCTACCAGCTGCCTTTGGTGCAGATTTGGGGGCAATTTTCAAACTTTCAGATAAGGTAATATTGAATAGTGCGGTTTGGGCGTTGTTCTTAGAGCAAGAATTTGTCTATGTAGGAGATGCTGGAATCGTTGAGCCGAGCGGAAAAACAAGACGAACAGGAATCGATTTTGGTGTGCGTTACGAAGCCTTAGATTGGCTCTATCTGTTTGGAGACATCAACTACACCTATGCCAGAAGTACCGAGGCTCCGGAAGGAGAAGATTTTATTCCGTTAGCACCAGATCTCACCTCAACGGGAGGTGTGGCATTTGACGATTTGGGTGCATTTTCGGGCGGATTGAATTACAGATACATCAAAGACCGACCAGCCAATGAGGACAACAGTATTGTGGCTGAAGGTTACTTTATTACCGATCTCACAGCCAACTACACCTACAAAAACTTGGTTTTTAGTGTAATCGTTGAAAATTTGTTTGATTCTGAATGGAACGAAACACAATTTGCCACAGAAAGTAGATTGTTCAATGAACCAGAACCTGTGGAGGAAATCCACTTCACGCCAGGAACCCCTCTATTTGTAAGGGGGAAAGTGACGGTTAATTTCTAAGGAATTTAATTTTGGCAATGTTCATTTTATTTATCTTGCATACTTTACGCTAGTTAGATGAACATTGCCATATTATCCCGGGGTGAATCCCTATACTCTACACAAAGCCTGTTAAAGGCGGGTGAGGCGCGCAACCACACCATGGAGGTGTTAAATCCACTGTATTTTAATACTGCAATCCAGAACGGAAAAGCCCTGATATATTATCACGACGAACCTGTTGATGATCTGCACGCCGTGATTCCTAGAATTGGAGCGAGCAACACCATACAGGGCAGTGCCTTGGTTCGGCACTTTGAAGCGGCAGGCGTATTCTGTGCAGTTTCTGCGGAAGCCATTTTGAACTCACGAGACAAATGGACCTGTTTTCAAGTACTTTCACAGGCCGGTATTGCTGTTCCAAATACGGTGTTTGGTGACTTTTACGATGCCGATGTGTTACTGCAATCTTTTAAAGAACAACCCGTAATTATTAAAATCTTGGAAGGCACCCATGGCAATGGGGTCATCTTATCTGAGAGTCGGCAAAATGCACTGGCTACCATAGAAACACTGCAAACCAGTAACATTCGCTTTGTGTTGCAAGAATATATCGCAGAATCTAAGGGTTCAGACCTACGCGTCATTATTGTAGATGGTGTGGTCGTGGCAGCCATGAAAAGAAGTTGTAAAATAGGCGATTTTCGATCGAACTTACACCGTGGAGGAACGGCAACTACAATCGAACTCAGTTATGAAGAAGAACACATTGCCTTAAAAGCGGCAAAAGCACTGCGCCTCGGGGTCTGTGGCGTAGATTTACTGCAGTCAGATCGCGGTCCCTTGGTGTTGGAAGTGAATTCAACTCCTGGGTTAGAAGGAATTGAAACCACTACCGGAAGGAATGTTTCAAAAAGTATCATAGGATATCTAGAGCGCAATAAGCGTTAAATCTACTTTAAATATCGCCCATATTCGCGTGTTTCGTAACCCTTTTAGTACCTTTCACGCGAAAAAACCAAAAGGATTGAAACGAAAGATAGGACGTACCGATAAAGCCGACTTCCCATTACTTCATCT
>JAWWCH010000383.1:0-2576 GCA_033720575.1 Marinirhabdus sp. | reverse complement strand
AACCCACCAATTCGTATTGTCGACAATTAATTATGGGGATGGAGATATTATCGCCAACTGTTTTACCAAAAGCGACGGCAGGAAGAGCTATTTGCTCAAACGGATTTTAAAAAGTAAAAAAGGAGGTATGAAAGCCTCCCATTTCTTACCGCTTACCCAACTTGAAGTAGTTGCCAATCACAAAAATAAAGGTACACTTGAGTATCTCAAAGAAGTCAAAGTATTACATCCGTACACCTCGTTGCATACAGACGTCTATAAGTCTTCCCTGGTGCTATTTTTAGCCGAAGTTTTAAAGGACAGTATTCAAGAAGAAGAAGCGAACCCAGAGGTATTCAATTTCTTACTGACGGCATTTAATTGGTTGGACAAACATGAATCATATGCCTATTTTCATATTCTTTTTTTGTTGAAGTTTTCACAATTCATCGGTATATATCCGGACGATTCTGAAAAAGACGCGCCCTATTTCAATCTTATGGAAGGAAATTTCCAGCAAACCTATGAGAATCAGTACTGTGAAACCGGGGAACATGTGCTGTTGTTTCAGCGGTTTTTCGGCATGGAATTTGAGGGATTATCGAACATTAAAGCCAATAAATTGGTACGGTCTGAGCTCCTTAATTTAGTGCTTCGATATTATCAATTGCATGTGCATGGCTTTAAAATACCGAAATCTTTAGAAATTTTTAACCAACTATTCAAATGACAACACGCTTACTTCTAGCTATCACGTGTACTTTTTTTTATTTTATTTCCTCTGCGCAACAAATTACGGTTCTAGAAAAGAATTCAAAAATTCCGATTAACGGGGTTGCTATATATAATACCGAGAAAACAAAGTCTGGGGTCACCGATTTCGATGGCAAAGTCGATATTTCTTCCTTTGAGGATACAGAAATCATAAATTTTCAGCATATCTCTCACGTTGCGTTTGCAATTCAGAAAAATAAAATCAAGAACAATACGGTGTACTTGGTAGAAGATGCCAGTCAGTTGGACGAGGTCGTGCTCTCCGTTTCTAAGTTCGGACAAACCAAACGAGAAGTTCCTCAACAAATAGTGACCGTTTCTAGTGAAGATGTGTTGTTTAGCAATCCGCAAACTGCAGCAGATCTGTTGGAGAGTAGCGGACAAGTATACGTGCAAAAAAGTCAGTTGGGCGGTGGGAGTCCTTTAATTCGGGGCTTCTCTACAAACCGCCTGCTTATCGCCGTAGATGGCGTTCGATTTAACACCGCCATATTCCGTGGCGGAAATGTACAAAACGTAATTTCCATAGATCCTTTTGCCATAGAGCGAACTGAGGTCATTTTAGGGCCGGGTTCTGTGCCGTATGGTAGTGATGCGGTTGGAGGTGTAATGAATTTTTATACCAAAAAACCGAAGTTTTCATTTGAAGAAGGCATGGCCTTTTCGGGAAGCGCAACGGCAAGATATGCGACAGCAAACAACGAAAAGACGGGGCATGTCGATTTCAACTTGGGCATGAAAGAGTGGGCATTTTTAACCAGTGTTACCTATAGTGATTTTGACGATTTGCGAATGGGAAGTAACGGGCCTGATGATTATCTGCGTCCCGATTATGTCGTGGTAAATAATGGCGTAGATACTGTGGTGCCTAATGAAGATCCTTTGGTACAAGTGCCTACCGGATATGATCAAATTAACGCCATGCAAAAAATTCGATACATGCCTTCCGAAACTTGGGATTTCAACTTAGGACTGTTTTATACCACTACCAGTGATTATCCGAGATACGACCGCTTAATTCGCCGACGTAATGGTGACCTTCGATCTGCCGAATGGTATTACGGTCCGCAAGAATGGCTTTCAGGAAACCTGCAAGCAAGAAACACAGCCTACAACAATGGCTTCTTTGATGAAAGTTTAGCTACGATCTCGTTCCAGCAATCTAAGGAAAGTAGAAATGACAGAGACTTTGGAGACACCATCTTGTTTGAAACCGATGAGCAAGTAAACGCCTATACAGCATCATGGGATTTTGAAAAGGATTGGGCAAAGTCGAAATTAAATTATGGTGTAGAATATGTATTCAATAAGGTAAATAGTGTAGGCCAACAAACCGATATCACTACTGGAAACACCACGCCAGACGCCTCTCGCTATCCTGACGGAAGCACATGGCAATCCATTGCGGCATATTCTAGCTTACAATCAAAGCTAACGTCGTCGCTTTCCCTTCAGGGAGGCTTGCGGTACAATCACATATTGGTTGATGCTACGTTTGACGACCAATTTTTTGACTTTCCTTTTTCCGAAGCCAATATCAGTACGGGAGCACTAACCGGTAGCGCTGGTCTGGCATGGAAAGCAAGTGACATTCTAGGATGGAAATTGAATTTTGGAACAGCTTTTCGCGCACCGAATATTGATGATGTTGGAAAGATTTTTGACAGCGAACCGGGCAGTGTTGTCGTACCAAATCCTGATCTAAAACCCGAATATGCGTATAATGGTGAATTGGGCGCAACATTAGATTTTGGAAAGGTCGTGAAATTAGATATGGCCACCTTTTATACGATATTGAACGATGCCTTGGTGCGCCGAGATTT
>JAWWCH010000382.1:0-2577 GCA_033720575.1 Marinirhabdus sp. | reverse complement strand
TGGGAGATATTATCTGTTTAACCGGTAACATGTACGGTGAAGTTCCCAGTAAAATTTTGAACATTGGTGAGGCCCAAGCCGAAGAAGCATTGGTTTGGTGGAAAGAACAATTTCAAGATGATTTCTACATAGAGCTCATGCGTCACGGTCAGGAAGATGAAGACAGAGTGAATGAGACCTTGTTGAAATTTGCAGAGACCCACAATATTAAGGTGGTAGCAACAAATAACACCTTCTATTTAGAGAAAGAAGACGCTAAATCACACGATGTATTGTTGTGTGTAAAAGATGGTGAGTTAAGAGATACACCAAAGGGAAGAGGTAGAGGTTTTAGATTTGGATTGGATAATGAAGAATATTACTTCAAGTCGGCCGATGAAATGAAAGAAGTTTTTGCCGATATTCCCGAAGCGATTATCAATACCAACGAAATCGTTGATAAAATAGAACATTATCATTTGGCCATGGATGTATTGCTTCCGGCCTTTGATATCCCAGAGCAATTCTTGGATGAGAAAGACAAGGAAGATGGTGGGAAACGTGGGGAGAACAATTATCTCCGTCACTTGACCTACGAAGGAGCCAAGGAGCGTTACGAAGAAATCACAGATGAAATTCGCGAGCGTTTGGACTTCGAACTTTCCATTATTGCCAAAACAGGATACCCAGGTTATTTCTTGATTGTACAGGATTTCTGCAATGCGTCGAGAGAAATGGGGGTTTCGGTAGGACCAGGAAGGGGATCTGCTGCAGGATCTGCGGTAGCCTATTGTACCGGGATTACAAATGTGGATCCGATTAAGTACGACTTGCTTTTTGAGCGTTTCTTAAATCCGGATCGTGTATCCATGCCCGATATTGATATTGACTTCGATGATGAAGGTCGTGGTAGGGTAATCCAATGGGTAATTGATAAGTACGGAGCCAATCAGGTGGCGCAAATTATTACCTACGGTACCATGGCGGCAAAATCTGCTGTGCGTGATACTTCACGTGTATTGGATTTATCTTTATTTGATGCCGATAGAATTGCCAAATTGATTCCTGATTTATCACTGGCCAAAATGTTCAACCTTACGGATGAGCAGTTGGCAGAAAAACTAAAAAATAACCAAGAAGATATACAACGTGTAAAAGAGTTTAGAGCCTTGGCAGAAGGAAATGATCTTTCGGCCGAAGTAATTCAACAAGCACGAAAATTAGAAGGTACGATACGTAATACAGGTATTCACGCCTGTGGGGTAATCATTACGCCTTCAGATATTACAGATTATGTTCCCGTGGCGAGAGCCAAAGATTCTGAGTTGTACTGTACGCAATACGATAACTCTGTGGCCGAGGAAGCGGGATTGTTGAAAATGGACTTCTTAGGGTTGAAAACATTGACCCTAATTAAAGATGCCATTCGACACGTAAAAGATAGACATGGTATTGAATTGGTAGCAGATGACTTTCCTTTGGATGATGAGAAGACCTATGAACTTTTCCAGCGCGGAGAAACCATAGGGGTGTTCCAGTATGAATCTCCTGGGATGCAGAAATACATGAAGGATTTAAAACCTACTGTTTTTGCCGATTTAATTGCCATGAACGCCTTGTACCGTCCGGGTCCGTTGGAATATATTCCATCCTTTATTCGACGTAAGCATGGAGAGGAAGAGATTGTATATGACCTTGATGCCTGTAAAGAATACTTGGAAGAAACTTATGGTATTACCGTTTACCAGGAGCAAGTAATGCTCTTGTCTCAGTCGCTCGCAGGATTTACTAAGGGTGAGGCCGATACACTGCGTAAAGCCATGGGTAAGAAAAAACTCGACTTATTGGCGAAGTTGAAACCAAAATTCTTGGATCAAGGACATGAGCGTGGACACGATAGAGATAAGTTGGATAAAATTTGGCGTGACTGGGAGGCATTTGCATCTTACGCCTTTAACAAATCTCACTCTACGTGTTATGCTTGGGTAGCTTATCAAACGGCTTATTTGAAAGCGCATTATCCTGCAGAATACATGGCCTCTGTTTTGAGTAACAACATGAACGACTTAAAACAGGTGACTTTCTTCATGGAAGAATGTAAGCGCATGGGCGTTGAGGTATTGGGGCCAGATATTAATGAATCTGACTACAAATTTACCGTAAACAAACAAGGAGCGATTCGTTTCGGTTTGGGAGCGATTAAAGGTGTGGGTAGTGGTCCTGTAAATGCCATCAAAACAGAACGTGAAGAAAACGGTCCGTTTAGAGATATATTTGATTTAACAAAACGTATTAACCTTAGACTCTGTAACAAAAAAGCCTTTGAAAGTTTGGCCTTAGCAGGAGGTTTTGATTCGTTTAAAAATATACACCGTGCGCAATACTTTATTGAGGACAACGGAAAAACTTTCTTAGAAACAGCGATTAAGTTTGGTGCAAAATTCCAAGAGAATGAAAACTCTGCACAGGCAAGTTTATTTGGAGAAGCAAGTGGAACTGAAATTCCAGCGCCCCAAGTACCACATGCTGAGGAGTGGACTTCCATGTACAAACTGAACCGAGAAAGAGAGGTGGTCGGTATCTTTATTTCAGGTCACC
>JAWWCH010000381.1:0-2579 GCA_033720575.1 Marinirhabdus sp. | reverse complement strand
GGCTGTATTGAGGAGATGAAGATACAACTTTTGTTAAAAATTGAAATTTAGCGACCTGATTGATTTAGTTGGTAATTCGCAAAGTGCAATGTACATTTGTTGCTAAATCTTATAGAAAACGAAAATGAAGCATATTTTAGGTATCGGCTCGCGCATCAATCATTCAGATTACGGTAAAGGTGTGGTCACCAACGTAGATTCGCGTATGTATTGGGTGACATTTATTGATAACGGACTAGAAACCCTGTCGTTTGATGATGAATTTGAAGTCATTGAAGCGGCTGAAGACGATGTGGATACCGTTAGCTTTTATGAGGTCGAAAAAAGCTTGCGAACTATCTTGAAAAAATGGAGTGATGTTTCAGAAATCGTGCCTATCGCCGATAAGTACAAAGGCGGAACCATGGTGCTAAAACCGAAAGACAGCTCACTTTCAGAAAAGGAAATTCCGATAGATACGTTCTTCCACAAAATTGTCATGCTACGGGACCGACTGCGCGTTATGGAACAAAAAATAAACAGTAGCAAAACTCTGGATGACCAAGACAAGGTAGACCTACAACAGTATATTACGCGCTGCTATGGAAGTTTGACCACCTTTAATGTGCTTTTTAAGAATGCCTCCCAGAACTTTAAAGGAGATACTAGCAAGAAATGATACTAATTGCTATGGGTTTGACGTTTGGTAGTTTAAGGTGTCGTGCTACCATTTAAATTGCTATCTTTCTTCACCCTAAAACTAAACCATGTTCCTATTGCAAACCGAGGCTGAAAATTCTTGGATGGCACCTTACGCCTATACCATTGTATTGCTCGGGTTTGTCTTTTTCCTGTTCAGGGTTTTTGAAAATTGGTACGCCGCACAATATGACAGACCCTTATTTAGACATTATTGGGTGTACAAAAGAATTTCCAAGGCGCAGGAAGCCGTATTGGAAGAAGAATTTTATTTCTATAGCTTACTTTCCAAACGTTACAAACGTCAATTCCGACATAGAGTTGCGACGTTCATTGCAGACAAACAATTCATAGGGCGCGATGAGCTCGTGGTTACCGACCGCATGAAAACCTTGATTGCCGCCGTGGGCTGTATGCTTAGCTTTGGAAGAAAACATTATGAATACGAGCTGATAAAATACGTCCTTATTTATCCAAAGGAGTTTTATAGCGAAGCCAATCAATCGTATCACAAGGGCGAATTCAATCCTAGACAAAGGGCATTGGTGTTTTCATGGCAAGATTTTGAATCGGGCTACCGCATCAATGACGATAATTTAAATCTGGGCATACATGAGTTCATGCACGCCATGCAATTGGAAGCCCGAAAAAATAGAGATATTGACGCGACTCGATTTACAAAACAATTTCAGAATATTCTGCGAAGATTGACCCATCAAGAAGTAAAGGATAAGTTAGATGAAACGCGCTACTTTAGAGCCTATGCGTTCACAAATCAATATGAATTTATGGCGGTTTTGGCCGAATATTTCATAGAATCGCCCACCGATTTTAAAGATCATTTTCCACAGTTATATGATCACACCCAAAAATTGCTCAATTTTCGGTTCGCTGGGTATTAATCTCCTTTTTTGCGTACAATGTCATCCCCGATGAGTTGGGCGTGTACACGTGAATTTTCAATAAACCATTTATGGGTTTCGGTACCGCCACAGACCACACCCGCAAGGTAAAGGTTGGTAACGTTGCTTTCCATGCTATTTGGGTTGTATTCGGGAACGTTTTTCTCTTCAGAAAGGGATATCCCCATATCACGTAAAAACTGAAAGTTGGGAGAATAGCCGGTTAAGGCAATAACGAAATCATTTTCCAGTTCCTTGTCACCTTCTGGTGTGCGAATGGTTACGGTTTCTTCAGCAATCGATACGATTTCTGAATTAAAATACGCCCGAATGCTTCCTTCGGCAATGCGGTTTTCTATGTCAGGTTTAACCCAATATTTTACGCGTTCACCAATTGAGGGTCCGCGCACCACCATGGTTACTTCCCCGCCTTTACGCCATATTTCCAAAGCGGCATCTACGGCACTATTACTGGCCCCTACCACAATGTTTTTTTGAAGCACATATGGATGTGCCTCTTTATAGTAATGCGTTACTTTTGAAAGGTTTTCTCCGGGCACATTTAATAACTTCGGAATATCATAAAAGCCCGTAGCTACAACAACATAAGTTGCACGATACTTTTGTTTTGAAGTCGTGATAGTGAAAGATGAATCTTCTTTTTCCACAGCAAGTACCTTCTCGAACAAGGACATTTTAAGCTGGTTAGAGCGCACCACGCGCCGATAGTATTCTAGGGCTTCATCTCGACCCGGCTTGGCTTCCTTACTGATAAAGGGAATTTCCTCAAGCTCTAATTTCTCTGAAGTAGAAAAGAACTGCATGTTCAGCGGATAGTTATAGAGCGAATTGATGAGCGTTCCTTTTTCCAGAACGAGATATTCTATCCCTCGTTTTTTACACGCTAGCGCACAGGCAATGCCAATGGGTCCGCCGCCAATAATGATCACTTCTTTTTGCGTTTCTGCCATACACAAATATAGAAAATGCCCGCTCCAT
>JAWWCH010000380.1:0-2580 GCA_033720575.1 Marinirhabdus sp. | reverse complement strand
TGCCCAAGAGTTTTTAGATAGAAATTTGGATGTGCTCGTTGGGCTGTATCAGGGCAGGCACGATGTTTTGGAACGATTAGTGGCCGGTAGTCAGGCAAAATTCAAAGTGGGATTTTCAGGAGCTGATGACCGATTATGTGATTTGTTGTTGGCCATTGATCCTCGCGAGGTAACGGCTGTGAAAGCTGAATTAAAGAAATATTTGGGAATCCTGGGGAAGCTCTGAATTTTAAGAAAATCATAGCATTCTGGCTAACCGTACAGACGCAAATCCATGTATCTTTGCGGCGGTAATCACATCCAAGAACACAGTATTTCAACGATATACATTTGAACCAGGAATTATGAAAGAATTAATAGGAACCGGAGTTGCATTGATCACACCTTTTACGGACAAGGGTGAAGTGGACGTTGACGGATTACAGCGAGTTGTTAATTTTCAAGTGGAGAACGGAATAGATTACTTGGTGGTGCTTGGTACCACCGGTGAAAGTGTGACCTTGTCTGAAGCTGAAAAACAAGTGGTCATCAACACCGTGATAGAAGCCAATAATAACCGTTTGCCATTGGTTTTGGGAATTGGAGGCAACAATACTGCCAAGGTGTTGGAAGAAATGCAAACTCGTGATCTGAGTGCTTTTACTGCGATTTTATCCGTATCACCATCCTATAACAAGCCTACGCAAGAAGGAATTTATCAGCATTTTGCCACCTTGGCAAAAGATGCTCCTAAACCCATTATATTGTACAACGTGCCCGGTAGAACCGCAAGCAACATGGCGCCTGAAACCGTGGCCAGATTGGCTACCGACTTTGACGCTATTGTAGCAATTAAGGAAGCCAAAGGCGATATCGTGCAAGCCATGAAAATGATTGACAGCACCCCAGAGGGCTTCTTGGTGATCAGTGGTGATGATATGATTGCGCTACCGATGACCTTGGCTGGTGGGGCAGGTGTGATTTCAGTAATTGGTGAAGGGTTTCCAAAAGACTTTTCCGATATGATTCGTCTCGGCCTAGAACGTCGAGTAGACGAAGCCTATAGTCTACATTATAAATTGGCACCTTGTATCGACTACATTTTTGCCGAAGGCAACCCGGCCGGAATCAAAGCGGTATTCAAGAAATTAGATATCTGCGAAGATTATGTGCGTCTTCCTTTAGTAGGAATTGGAAAGCAATTGCGTGACAAAATAGATGCTTTTGTTACCGCATATTAAGCTGCAACAAAAGCGGTAATCGTGCGTCTTTATTCCACAAGCTAAAATCGTTAGTCAGAGGCAATATCCTTGACGAGAATAAGTTTTTATTATCACGTTTAATTCACTACTTTTGCACGATGTTTTCTAAATACCTTACAACAAGTTTTCTATTAGGGCTCACGGCGGTACTGTTATCGTCATGTAGCAACTATCAGAAACTTTTAAAATCTGAAGATACTGCTGCGAAATACACAGCAGCAGATTCGCTATATGAAGCGGGCAAGTATAAAAAAGCCCTAAAGCTTATGGAACAGATTGTTCCTGCCTACCGCGGTAAGCCACAAGCTGAGCGCCTTATGTACATTTATGCGAACACTTTTTATAATTTAGAAGACTACTATTTGGCAGGATATCAGTTTGAGCGATTTGCCATCTCGTATCCACAGAGCGATAGTGTTGAGATTGCATCCTATCGTTCAGCGAAGAGCTATTACGAGCTGTCTCCTCGGTTTTCGTTAGATCAGGAAGACACGCGTGTAGGACTTGAAAAACTGCAGGGATTCATTAATGCCTATCCCAACTCAGAGTACCGTTTAGAAGCGAACCAATTGGTAGATGAGCTACGCGGAAAACTAGAGAAAAAAGATTATGAAATTGCCATGCAATACCTGAATATCTCTGAGTACCTCGGGTCTTATGTGCCGGCCATTGAGGCCTTCGATAATTTTATCGTAGATCACCCAGGTTCAGAATATAGAAAAGAGGCATTCTACGGAAGGCTGGAAGCTGCGTACAAGCGTGCCATCACTGGTGTGCCCAGTGAGATGCAGGAAAGATTGGTAACCGCTTTAGGGTACTACAACGACTTTAATAAATACTATAAAAACGATACTTCAGAATACAAGCAAAAAGCAGATGAGATCTTGGTAGAGATCAACGAGCGAATTGTGCCTGAGGAAGAAGAAACCACACGTTAACACTTCAAAATTATGAGCGATATTAAAAATTCTGATGCGCCTATCAACACTACAACGATAGACAAGAACAAAGTAGATGCTCCTACGGGAAATATCTATGAAGCCATTTCTATCATTTCGAAAAGAGCCACTCAAATTAATGGCGACATTAAAAAAGAGTTGTTGGAAAAGTTAGATGAATTTGCAACTTATAACGATAGTTTAGAAGAAATTTTCGAAAATAAGGAACAAATTGAGGTCTCTAAATTCTATGAGAAACTTCCAAAACCTCATGCCCTTGCCGTACAAGAATGGTTAGAGGAGAAGATCTACTATAGAAACACAGCAGACGAAGCTTTAGAAGAATAAGATGTCTGTACTGAGCGGTAAAAAAATAATACTAGGTATCACTGCCGGTATAG
>JAWWCH010000379.1:0-2580 GCA_033720575.1 Marinirhabdus sp. | reverse complement strand
TTAAGTGGGTATTGGGTGTGGTTTGTGCTACTATCCCTTTACTTGGCCGGTACTGGAATCTATATTTTCGGAAAATTACTTCGGAAGAAGATACGTTCAGTGTTTTATGGTACTATCGTTTTTATTGCAGTAATCATGTGTTTCGGAATGCCGATGGCAAAAGCGCTTACCGTTAATCCTGAATACCGATCGCTTGCTGAATTACACGAATGGCAGGCCGAAAACAATGCTATACCTGTGTACGAATACAGTTATTTTACCCCAGAAATGATTTGGGCGTATGGAAAACCAATTCCCGTGATCTTAAACCATGGCGTTCTACAAATGCCGACTGAGAACAAGTTTGGGGTATTGATTGATGAAAACGCTGCTGACTCCTTCCGAACCACGTTCGAAGCGTATTCCATAAAAAAAGTAATGCGGTTCGATATGAATGCCAATGCACCCGGTTCAAGTACCCACCGCCCTAGACTATGGCGCGATTTGTATATGGTATCCTTAAAGGGTCACGATACTAAATAGGCCGTACATTCTTTAAAATTAAAGCACGAATCCTACGCCAAGTTCAAACGCATATACATCGGTCAATGAAAATTCTTGAGAGCCGCCATCCGATATGCTAAAGGTATCTGCCTGAGTTCGAAGACCGAGCATAAAGCTAATGGCATCATTGAGGTAATATTTCATGAATATATCTGCACCCACCGCGAAGTTTGTTCCGAGACCAGTTTCCTTTTCGTCTAAATTAAGCAGTACATTCTCTACTCGAGAAGCATATAAATACGATACCAAAGAGCCCACACTTACCGTAAGGGACAGCTGATCGCCAATTTGCTCCCTAATGGTGGCCTTTACTGGAAATTGTAGGTAATTATTCGATAAAAAATTTGTTCCTGAAGCAGCCGTTGCATAATCAGCACGCGCCCTAAGACTTTCAATGGCTACTGAAATCGAAAACAAATCTGAAAGTATAAATTCTTTACCGATTGTACCTCCACTCACATTGGCGTTCACTTTGAACACATCTTCGGCCTCTAGCGTACCAATTCCGAAAAAGGATCTTACGAAAAACGCACCTTTCTCTTGATTAGTAGTATCGTCTGTTTGAGCACTACTAACCCATGGTATGAATAAAAAAATAGCTATCGATAACTTGTAAATTGTCTTCATATAAGAAAGTCTTAAGATTGTCCGTTCTCAATTGTTGAAATCGAATATAGGCAAAAAACAAATCTGTTCTTATCTGAAACAAGAATTATTAATCTGCTTATATACCTGAATACTTGGACCTTAAGAATTGCTGCAGTCGGTAGAATCCCCAGCCTAAGAGTCCGCCAAAAAACATTCCTGTAACAATATCGAGCGGATAGTGAACTCCCAAATAAATTCGGCTATAGGCGGTTAGTATGGCCCAAACCAACAATAAAAAAGGTAGATATCTATACCATTTTTGAAGTATCAAACCTAAAAAAACAGCAGCCCCCATGCTGCTCGCAGCGTGTGCAGAAAAATAACCATATCGTCCGCAGCCGTCCGCTACAAAACGCATGATTCCTTGAAGTTCTTCTACACGACAAGGTCTAGGTCTCTGAAACAACACGTATTTAAAGAGATTGGCCAATTGGTCTGTGGCAGTAATTAATAGTGCTGCGCACACCATGATAATTAGGGTCCCTTTTAATTTGTAGTGCTTGTAGATTAGGATGAGCAATACGATATAGAGCGGAATGGATGACCATTTTTCGGTCACCAAACGCCAAAATCCGTCCCACGATTCATTCCCAAGGTTGTTCAGAAATAAAAATAGTTCGGTATCATATTCCAACAGCTGCTCAATCATCTTCGTACCGTGCTACTTCCCGATCATAGAATTCGGTGGCTTCGCGAATATAATTCTCGGTTTCGGTCTCCAATTCCTTTTGGTCATGGTTATCAAATTCTTCCAACCATTCTACCTCATCATTTTCAAGATTGATCACAAATCGTGGAAATTCGGTATGAATCACGAAGATAGCCGTTGGATAATCTGTATTATCGCCCAGTAAATATTTAGGAAGTTCCATAGATGCAGTTAGGTATTAGCGGGTGTAAAATTACGCAAAATTAATGGAGTGCTGTTTCGGGATCAACCTCCTGCGTATTTTGGGCAATCAACTTTTTAGAAAGGAAATGAAAGCGCAAATACAACAGAATTCCAGAGGTGGTAAGTCCGGCTAGGAGTCCGATCCAAATTCCCGAACTGCCATAATCAGTATGCATGCTCAAATAATATGAAACAGGGAACCCTACAAGCCAATAGGCAATAAAAGTAAATACTGTTGGAATCTTGACGTCTTGCATCCCTCGAAGCGCACCAAGAGCCACCACTTGAACCGTATCAGTTATTTGAAAAATGGCAGCGATGATCAATAATTTTGCAGCTATGGTAGCCACTTGAAAATTGTCTGCAAACTCAGCTTGGTTGTCGAAGTCAAGATATAGTTTGGGCAATAGTTCGTGAAAAACCACGAAAAAGATGGCGAATACAATCGCCAAAAGGGTTGACAACAAAAAGATTGAAAGTGCAATTCTTCTAAGTTC
>JAWWCH010000378.1:0-2589 GCA_033720575.1 Marinirhabdus sp. | reverse complement strand
AGCATGTTTTTAAGGGAAATGATATTGTTCAACTGATCAACGAAAATTCATTTGGAACCGTTCCAAAGGTGGAAAAAGAGTTGTTGGACTTTATCTTCAAAAATAACACTAGGTGCTTTTTGCTTTCCTGCGGAACAGATCATCTCAGCGTCAAGTATGCGTTAGATGGTAACTTTGATTATAGTATTGCCACCCCCTACCTTGAAAAACGAGGTACAGCGGCCGATTTCCTGCACATGACGCAATACGTGCAACCCGAATTTGAAGCTTTGCACCATTTCATCGTCAAACATATTGAGGGCATTATTGCCTCAGACCTAGACTACCACATTCCGTTACACGGGCATCCCAAGTATCTGGGTATGGTTCCCAATCCGGTGAATTTGGAAAAATTTGCTTTTGTTCCTCCAAAAATCGATGATAAAGTGATTGTTTTCCACGGAATCAACGAAAGCAATTACTACAAAAAAGGGAACGATATTTTTGAGAAAGCACTGGCCATGGTTCAACAAACCCATGCTGATGAGATTGAAATTACAACAGTGAAGAGCGTACCGTACGCTGAATATATTCAACTTTTTGACCATTGCCATATCTTGTTAGATCAGGTGTTTGCCTATGATCAAGGATTCAATGCCTTGGAAGCTATGGCCAAAGGAAAGGTGGTTTTCACTGGAGCCGAACAAGAATTTTTAGCGTATTACAACCTTCAAGAAGATGAAGTGGCCATCAACGCGCTACCCGACGAAAACGAAATCGCCAAAAAACTAATTTGGCTCATCGAAAACCCGTCCAAAATCATAGAAATCGCCAAGAATGCTCGTGCCTTTATCGAAAAAGAACACGACCATCTTTTGGCCTCAAGGCGCTATTTTGAAAAGTGGACGAATGAAACAAAAAACCCTTAGGATTTTGTAACCTTCGGCAATCGCAATTCCATCGAAACCCGAGTGTGCTGGCTTTGGTTTACCGCTGCACCATGAATTAAGAATGGTGAGAACAATAAGGCTTCTCCTTCCTTGGGATTCGGACGAAACATACGCAAATCTCCAGCTGCTGTTTTCAGAATACAAGGAACATAATACGTATTCCCATTGATCTTGGCTCCCTTGCTTTCGGTACGTAAAATTTCGTTTTCAGGTAGCAAATGACTTCCCGGCAAAACGGGCAAAGAGGTCCGTGGGGTACATCCTTCAATCGGAATCCAAACATTGATCACATCCTTCCAATAGCTAAGATAGCCATCTCGGTGTGGCGGATTGATATCCAAGGAACTCGGACGGTTAATTCGAATTTGGATATGTGATTTCTTCAGTTCTTCTACGTAAGAAGTGAGTTGATATCCTAAAATAGTTCCAAAACGCTCTGCCAACATATCAATGTCGAAGTCAATGTCGTCATTGGTCAGATTTCGTGTAATGTCAATCACTTTTAGGTGATCTTCATCTGTGGTCACCACCTTGTGGTAATTTTTCAGTTCAAAATCTTTAGGGTATGGAATCGAATGAATTTCGAAAGCCTTGATAATATTCTTTGTAATAGATTGCTGAAGCGCTTCGAACTCATTTCCCTCGAAAGCAGGAACCACCGAAAAACCTTGGGCGCTCCAATCCACTTTTGAAATGACGCTATCTTCCTTTTCAAAAAGCACTTCGTTTTCACCCCAAAAGAATTTTCCTTCCACGGAAAATTCAAAAGGTTCATTATCCAAAAAAAGGGTGCATTGTTCTTTTGACATAGTTCTACAAAGTTAGCTATTATTCAGTTCTGGACTAGGCGGTCTATTTTTTCTTTTGTTATTGAAATAGCGCCAGATCAAGAAAGCTACCAATAGGAAATACAGCACATAACGAATAAAATGCGCCATTACGATACCTTCCACCCCATAAAATTGAACGAGATAATAGGATAGCCCGAAGAAGGTAACGATTGAAAACACTTCAGAGAAAATGAAGTTACGCACCATTTTTTTGGCCAAAAATTGGTGTGCCAACACCAAAGATCCCAACCGTATAAAATCGCCCACCAATTGCCACTTAAACAATGGTGCCATTTCGGTAAGACCTGGATATAGTAATTCAATGATTACATTTCGCAGCAGATACACCAAGATCATCCCTATACCAAATATGGGCAACAACGTTTTATAAATGCTGAGCACCTCATCTTTGAACGCCCTTCCCGTGTAAATACTCGCAAACTTTGGAAGCACATATAACGTAAACAAAGAGCCCGAGAACACCATATAGTTTTTTGATATGAACGAAATGTTGGTCCACACCCCCGCGTCACGTTCAGACAAATTTTCAGCCAACATGGAACGAATGTCAATTTCCACAAAGGGCAACAAAATGGAAGACACAAAACTCATTAGGGTAAACGCCATAAGGCTTTTTGCCATTGGGATTTTGAAGGTCAATTCCTTAAATTGAATATACTCACGCAATACTTTGGAAAAGATAACCACAATCATGAGTACCTGAATCAACGGCGCCAGCGCTATGGCCAACAGTGCACCATCTAAATTCCATACATACAGAAAGGCCAAAAGTAGGGCGGCACTCAGTATGTAGCTCACCAACTGAATTT
>JAWWCH010000377.1:0-2606 GCA_033720575.1 Marinirhabdus sp. | reverse complement strand
TTCGGAAGTGATAGACCCTTTCCCAACTGATATTCCAGAATTTGAAAGACAGAGCGGGGTAGACGGTTGGGACTATTTTATTCACGGCAGGCTAAAAACTTTTCTTCAGCGCTAGCCAATTTTAGAGCATTTTTTCGAAACAAACGCTATTCTCCATACCTGCGTAGGGTTCATAATTCGGAATGCGAACGAACCCATTTTTTTCGTAGAGGGCAATGGCATCAGGTTGTCTTTTTCCGGTTTCCAAGACCATACGTGTATATCCAAGTTCTTTGGTCCAGTTAGCGAGATGAGCTATGATTTGCGAACCCAGACCGCGACCCCGGTATTCGGGCAAGGTGTACATGCGTTTAATTTCTACGGCGGTAGTTGACCATTTTTTGAGTGCCCCACATGCCACAGGAATTCGATTTAGATAAGCTACCACGGCATGATGGATTTCTTCCAGACCATTATATTGATCGTAAAAACCATGTTCGTCCCCATCGGTTATGGCAAGCGACTGATCAAGGAGTGCCACAAGATTTTTGAAATCTGCATTGACGTTGGTCACGCGTTTTATTAGTATGTCCTGCATCGTCTAGCTGCCTTATTTAACCAAGAATTTTAACGAGCTACTACCTTTTTCATCCTGGATTTGGATGATATATAAGCCTGATGAAAGATTATGTGGAATTGTAATTGTTCCGGCATTTACTTCTATATCAAAATGTGATAATTGTAGCCCAAAGCTATTGTAAATGGTCGCTGAAATCGGCCCTTGAACTGAAGTGCTCTTCAAAATAATCTCTATCTGATCTGCAACAGGATTTTTTACCAACTGGAATCGTGAATCAGCCGTGTTTTCTTCAACCGTTAAAGGTATTTGTAAAATTTCACTCAATGCAAATTGAATATTTTGAGCGGTAGGTTGCACATGGGCTTCATTGGTTGAGGGAATGTGAACATTGTCAAACGGACTATCGCCCAGATCTGGAATGGCGTACCAATCGTCTTCGGTTTCGAGCGCTAAAGCACTGATCGTTGGAATGAACGAAAACTCATCTTGCTCCAAGGCATCCACAAAATCTTGAATCACTGGATTTCCTGCGCCTCCGCCCAAGGCATTAGAGATGTTTGAGAATCCACCCGGTGCAGCGTCTACACCGGCAATGGCTCCAGATTGGGCATCGGCCTCAAACGTTCCAATAGGAAAACCGGCCAAAAAGGTGTTGAAAGTGGTAACGTTTATGGTTTGATTAGCGGCCGGAGTGAAGTTGATGCTCACGTCAGCAGTAACTCCTGCAGTAATATCCAAGTTAGTATCAATCACCTGTATTCCTGGCATTCCGATCATGGTACCATCACCAGCGCCATTGATCATGGCCACATTTCGCACATTTTCAGGAAAACCGAGGGCGTCTAATTCATTTTGAAACGCATCCCTAAAATCGGGCGCTCCAAATGGCATGAGTTTAGTTGGGTCTTGCTGTGTAGCAGATCCAGCCAACAGGTGACCCAGCAGATGATCGTAGAGCATTTCTTTTGCAGCTGGGGAGTTGAGCACTGAGTTCACAAGGGCCTGTGCCTGTGGGTCACTAAATTCGTCTGCCAAATAGTTGATCAAATATTGGAGTCCGATCGGGATATTCGCACCTTTATGTGGGGAATCAAAAGAAATATAGAGTCGGGTCTCAGGATCAAGACTGTTTTGTTCCATGTACGATAAGCCGTAACGGGCTATGAGTCCGCCCATGCTTGGTCCTAATATTACCAATTCTTCGTCACCCACTTTCTCAGCGTTCATTTCGTTGATCAATTCAATTAAAACCATAGCATTTCGTTGGATATAATCTGCACCTCCGTCAATGGTTTTGCCATCTGTGGTATACACTGGAGCATTCAAGATTACAATATCAAAGCCTTCGTCTCGAACGATATCAGCTAAGTTTTCACCGCCGAACGAAAAACTGTTGTACAAACCATTGATATCTCTGCTGTCGCCTGGGTCAAAACCATCTAAGATAATGATGGGCTTATCTAATACGCCATCTACATTGTCCAAGAAAATTTCAAACTCGCCTTGCCCGAAATAGGCTTGTGTTTCGTCGTACCCTTGATACGCAATACTCGCCACAATGGGCGTGATAACTTCTGGATTTGATACATTTTGGGTGTCTTCCGCAGTATACATGAATCCTGTTTGTGCAATGATGAGGGTTGGTAATAGTATAGCGAATACGGTATATATACGTTTCATTTCAGAAAAATTTAAGCCGTAAGGTACAAATTTCAGTACGAATCTCCTGTTGTGACACGGTAGAATTCTATTTAAAAATTAAAAGTATATTTAGGAGCTGAACCCGTTATATTCAACTATGGACAATCTCTCTACACTCATCTTGGCAGGCGCACTAATCATTATTATGTTAGGTATGGGGCTGTCGTTACGAGGGATCGATTTTAGACGGATTATTCAGTATCCCAAAGCAATTTGTGTGGGATTGGTCAACCAATTGTTGATTTTGCCATTGATCGGTCTGGTCATCGCTTCGTATGTGACCGCCTCTCCAGAAATTGCGGTTGGGATTATGATACTTGCCGCCTGTCCGGGAGGTCCTACTTCA
>JAWWCH010000376.1:0-2612 GCA_033720575.1 Marinirhabdus sp. | reverse complement strand
CTATGACCCGAAGTGTAACTTGGGAATGGCGGACAAAGAAACGTATCTGGCGAATACGGACGCCATTCTTTACCGTCCATTTCAATCATTCCTTTTCCCACACCGCCCCAGGCCTTGATCAATTGACCTTGGTAATATTCGTGCACCAAGGCATATGGCCTTGCGTAGTCATAGTACATTTTAGAATCCCAAGACGCAATAAAGGCGTCCATTGCCACTACCTGATTGTAGAAATACATTTTTACATCTTGGTCTAAGGTGTGGTTATCACGACGAGAAACGTCTTGGGCAAATTTAAGCCAATGACCAGCCTGCTGTACAGACTGTGGACCATCACGCATAAATTCTACCAAGGCTTTCTGTTCATCGGTTAAGTTGGCTTGCAGTTCAATCACTTCTTTAACCTCGGCCTCCAATTGAGGAGATCCTATTTTTGGCGGTGGTCCGGGTCTAAACTGATCTCCAGATTTTAGGGCAATCGGTTGCACTTTGTCCCAAAAAGGCGTCAAACATTTTGGAGCAAATTTCCCTCCTTTACCGTCGCTGAAGTATTTGGGTTGCCAACGATTTGGATCTACGTTTTGGTCGGCTGAATTTAGAGGTTCATAACCTACATAATTGAAATACGGCTGACCATTAGACCCTTCTTCTTCGCCATATTGATTGGCACCATCCCCTTTTCTTGCCGCTATGACCGCTTTAGCTGCGAGGTTTCCAATACCTTCCGGGGTATTCGAATCTATCGACGTATTGTTGGGGTCTAGGCCCAGGTCTTTCATGAATTTTACAAACAAAGGTTTATCGGAAGCATAATATTCATTCAATGCGCCAAATGCCGCGTAAGAAATGGCAATTTCTTTGTTCCTTAAATTCTGTGCTTCCCTTGGCTGCCGTTCAACTCCTTGCAGATACACGGGAATTGCCGATTCGTCGTATCGCGACCAAGCATCGAACACAGCGACAAAAATTAAACCGATATATCGAGAAGTAACGGTAGGGCGTGGATTGAATTTTTCGGTATCATTGGCTTGCGCGGTAAGTACCAATTCACCCCACTTATACGCAAGATTATCTACACCAGTTGGTTCTTCAGCAGCAGCTAATGCCAATGTATCCGTTTTGGTTTCTCCATTCTTGCAAGAAGCAAGGAGGGAAAGCACCAGTACGGCAGTAATAATTCGTTTCATAAAATGGAAAGGTTGAGGATCAAGCTGCTAATTTAACAAATTTTAACAAATAGACCGAAAAGGTGCGTTTAAACTTCCGTTCAAAAATGGTATGACGAAACCCTAGGCGATCTACCTATAAAGCAAGGAAATTCAAAACTTCTATTCTGTTTCAATATAGAACCGCTAAATAGCCTTTTGAATTTCTACCGTTGTGATTACGATACATTAATATTGAAGCATGAATTACTTTGCTATATGTGGGAATTTCTAACTTTGCCTAAGTGAAAAACTTCAATTTGAATCTGACGTTCCTTCCTTTTGAGGATGAATGACAAGATTAGTACACATCAAAATAGCCTTTCAAAAACAAACTGTCATATCTATTTAAGTGTAGATAAAATGAGGTTAGAAAGGTACATCGTCATCTGGCCCTGAGGTGCCATCATTCATGGAGCTACCAAACGCTTCATCTGCGCTAGGGAGATTATCAGTTTTGAAAGTATCATCATTTGCAGCGGCATTCATGCTACTATGGAATTCTCCCGTATAGTCGAAGGTCTCCAAGTTTTCAAAGCGACCCAAATGGCCCACAAACTTCAATCTGATTTCATCGAGCCCACCGTTACGGTGCTTGGCTACAATAAATTCACCCTGACCTTCGGTTGGAGAGCGCTCTTCATCATCCCATTCCTCAATTTTATAGTACTCGGGTCTGTAGATAAAGCTAACGATATCGGCATCTTGCTCTATGGCTCCAGATTCACGTAAGTCACTCAATAACGGACGCTTGCTTCCCCCTCTAGTTTCAACGGCTCGAGATAGTTGTGAAAGTGCAATAACGGGCACATTCAATTCTTTGGCCAGGGCCTTCAAGTTTCTAGATATGGTCGAAATTTCTTGTTCCCGATTTCCTCCTTTTTGACTCCCTCCGGCAGTCATGAGCTGCAGATAGTCAATCATGATCAGTTTGATACCGTGTTGCGAAGACAGACGTCTTGCTTTTGCCCGTAAATCAAAAATGGACAGGGATGGCGTATCATCAATGAATAATGGTGCCTTTTCTAGCCCGTTTACTTTTACGTTCAACTGTTCCCATTCGTGTTTTTCAAGATTTCCGGTTCGCAATTTTTCTGATGACAGGCCGGTTTCAGAAGAAATGAGTCGTGTGATCAACTGTACCGAGCTCATTTCAAGCGAAAAGAACGCCACGGGAATATTGTGTTCTACGGCAACATTTCGGGCCATAGACAAGGTGAGCGCCGTTTTACCCATACCTGGACGCGCAGCTATAATAATTAAGTCTGAAGGCTGCCAACCTGAGGTTAGTTTGTCTACTTTGTCAAATCCAGATGGAATTCCGGAGAGGCCTTCTCGATTAGCGATTTCCTGGATCTTTTTCTTCGCCTGAATCACCAATTGCTGTGCGGTTTCTGAGGAACGTTT
>JAWWCH010000375.1:0-2614 GCA_033720575.1 Marinirhabdus sp. | reverse complement strand
TATTCCAAGTGGATTGTCACTCATGATGCTCACTCCTCCGTAAACAATTTTATCGTTCTACGAGTAGATGTTCGTCAAGAACCGGTGGTGAAATCTGCCCACTCACTTCGCCAAATCCGATTCGATAACCGTCTCCTTCGGCCCAACCCGTTAGCTTCAGCGTATCATGATCTTGGAGAAAGGTACGAGTTTCACCGGATGGCAATTCGAGGGGCTTTGTTCCTTTCCAGGTGAGCTCCAGTAAAGAGCCGTACGAGTCTTCCTGAGATCCGCTAATCGTTCCAGAGGCAAGTAAATCTCCGACGCGAAGGTTGCAGCCATTGCTCGTATGGTGGGCAACTTGCTGACAAATGTTCCAGTACATGTATCTGTAGTTGCTTTTTGCAATAATCATCGATTCTTTCATTTTCGGAGTATTGAGATGTACTTCTAGGTTTATGTCGTATGACCAGTTGTCCCTTGTACGGAGATACGGGAGCGGTTCCGGATCCTGCACCGGTCCGGGAACCCGAAATGGCTCTAGCGCTTCCATCGTTACCACCCACGGTGAAATGGACGTGGCAAGGTTTTTCGCCAAGAACGGTCCGAGCGGTACATATTCCCACTTTTGAATGTCTCTTGCACTCCAATCGTTGAAGAGCACCAAACCAAAAATATTTTCCTCAGCATCTTTTATAGATACACGCTTTCCAAGGTCGTTGGTTGCGGTAGTAATAAACGCCATTTCCAGTTCAAAATCCAACAATTTTGTCGGCCCGAAACCAGGTTTTCCATCATCACCAGGTTTCATTTGTCCTATGGGTCTTCGGATGTTGGTTCCCGATGGGATGATAGACGAACTTCTTCCATGGTAACCAATAGGAATGTGCAACCAATTGGGCAGTAAGGCATTCTCAGGATCGCGAAATAACGACCCCACGTTAGTGGCATGTTCTTTACTGGCATAGAAATCGGTATAATCACCTACGTCTACGGGCAGTTGCATTTCAATTTCATCTAAGCGAAACAATACTTCTTTGCAATGCTCTTTATTTTTACGCAATTCATCATTTCCTTTGAGGAATAAATCTGAAATACGATTACGAACCAAGCGCCACGTTTTTCTTCCATCGGCAATGAAATCATTCAACGTGTCTTGAAGAAAAATATCATCGGTAAGTTCAATGTCTTTAAAATACCCAAGTTGGTGCAAAGCCCCCAAATCGATTGCAGTTTCACCAATGCGCGTACCTATCGTAATGATATCATCACGCGTTAAGAATACTCCAAATGGAATATTCTGGATGGGGAAGTCACTGTTCTTAGGAACATGTAACCATGAAGTTCTTTTTGGGTCGTTGGCAGTCAGTGGCATACAGGTATTTTTTTGTTTGTAATTTGTTGAATCAAATATATAATTTCTGAACAACTAACCACAACCATTTTGTATTTTTGGTACCTCAATACAGTTTTTTAAGTTTTCCTTAACGGAAGGCGGTAAAAATCAAGTGTCAACTGTATTTTTATCAACATATTTTAGACCATTTTACGAATCATTTCAATACCAATTTATGCAACGCGATCATCAGATTTTTGAACTTATTGAAGCCGAAAAACAACGACAATTAAACGGATTGGAACTCATTGCCTCTGAAAACTTTGTTAGCGAACAGGTTTTAGAAGCTGCAGGGTCTGTGTTAACCAATAAATATGCCGAAGGGTATCCCGGTAAACGTTATTATGGCGGTTGCGAAATTGTGGATGAAGTGGAACAGTTGGCCATAGACCGTGCTAAAACATTATTTGGCGCCGAATACGCAAATGTGCAGCCCCATAGTGGTTCACAAGCGAATACCGCTGTATTTGCAGCCTGTCTGAAACCGGGAGATACCTTTTTGGGATTCGATTTGGCACATGGTGGTCACCTTACCCATGGTTCTCCTGTGAATTTTAGCGGAAAACTCTATAACCCCATTTTTTACGGAGTAGATGAAGCAACAGGACGATTAGATTATGATGCCATCGAAAAAATAGCACTCAAGGAAAAGCCGAAAATGATCATTGCCGGTGCGTCTGCCTATTCTCGTGAAATCGATTATAAGCGATTCCGTGAAATCGCAGATCAGATAGACGCCATTTTATTTGCGGATATCGCACACCCTGCGGGACTCATAGCCAAAGGAATCATCAGTGATCCTATTCCTTATTGCCACGTTGTAACCACAACTACGCATAAAACACTACGCGGTCCACGAGGCGGAATGATTCTTATGGGTAAAGATTTTGACAATCCCTTCGGCATCACACTAAAAAATGGAAACCTGCGCAAAATGTCTTCACTGTTAGACAGCGGTATTTTTCCCGGTAATCAGGGCGGACCTCTAGAACACATTATAGCCGCAAAAGCCATCGCATTCGGTGAGGCCTTGACCGACGAATTCCTGCACTACATGGTTCAGGTTAAAAAGAATGCCTCTGTAATGGCTGATGCATTTGTAGCTAAAGGGTATAAGATCATTAGTGGCGGAACAGACAACCACATGATGCTCATTGATCTACGGAACAAAAATATCACTGGGAAACAGGCAGAGGAAGCATTGGGTACAGCCGAAATTACCGTGAATAAGAATATGGT
>JAWWCH010000374.1:0-2635 GCA_033720575.1 Marinirhabdus sp. | reverse complement strand
CACTACTTTAGAATATTCTTGACTCAGGTCAACACCCGAAAAATCGAAGGTCAAGGTCTCCCACTGGTTTTCAACCGTTGTAACTGCATCAATCTCAGCAGCAATATTTGGGTTGTCCAAGTTCTCTAGCTTTAATTTGACGGTACTGCCAACTTGGGGTGACCATGAATTTAAAGAGAAGATACTTCCATTACTGAAGTCGATAGGTTCACCCAATACGAGCAAGGTCCCTGCAAAAATTTCAGCATTTGGTTCCTTAAAAAATTCTCCGACCCGCGCACTGGTATTCTCACCTGTTGGGTCTGGGTTATCGATAACTGATCCGAAGCCTCCTCCAAAATTGGAAAAATTGTAATTTAAGGTGGTTGATTCGAAGTCAATTGGTAAGAGAACAGGATTGTCTATCACAACAGATTCGGTCACACTGATAAAGTTGGTACCGCCACTAAACGCACGCACAGTTACTTCATATGTTCCTACTTCGCCGTAGGTATGCTCTACGGTCTCTCCTGGCATAAACGGAAGCGGTTCCGGATCAACCATATCACCAAAAGTTACGTCGAAACTAACAGCCAGATCGGCGGTCGCAGACACCAAGATTGCGAATGGATTAGCGCCTTGAGTAATGGTAACTTCCAAATTCTCAGGTGGTAAAAAAGAAACCACTACCTCTTGGGTAATTTGTGTAGATTCCCCATTCAAATTTGTGGCAGTAAGTACAGGAGAAAACGTTCCTTCTTGGTACATGTGGTCTACACTTTCGCCAGGCAGTAGTTCCACCGATTCTGAATCATCTCCAAAATCGATTGTAAAAGAGGCGGCTCCCTCTGCGCTAGGAATAAGCGTAGCGATTCCAGAGTTGTCTTGTGCTAAGGTCACCAATAACTTTAGATCGGTAGGTGGTGTAATACCATCGGTAAAATCTAGGGCTCTGTCATCTACAGTATTACAAGCAGTAAATGCCGTAAGGATTGCAATGAGTATTAGTCCGTATTGAATTCGTATGTTTTTCATAAATATGCTCTTAATATCCAGGGTTCTGCTCCCAACGGTTTCCTGCCAATTCTATTTCAATTTGCGGAACGGGGAATAATTCATGTTTTCCGGCAACAAATCCTTCTATTGCCTGAGAAGCGCGATTGGTACGAACCAAGTCGAAAAAGTGATGTCCTTCGCCAACCAATTCCAACCTGCGTTCTCTGTAAATAGCATCGGTGAGTGCACTACCTCCAGAAGTGATTTCATCTAAGCCAGCTCTTGCCCGAACTTGATTGAGATAATTCCTCGCGAGTCCGTCATTTCCATTCCCAACATTATGAGCCTCGGCAGCCAATAATAATACATCAGCATAGCGAATGGCTCTATAATTGTTTGGATTGGTTAAATTTTGATCACCAATATTTGAATCTCCTTGACGGGGAATGTACTTTCGGTTGTAGTATCCTGTGTGTTCGAAACCTTCGGTAAAGGTCACGCCAGCTCCGTTGTTGAAATCTTGATTTTCTTCAACAAATTTTTCAATATTCAAAATCGCAAAATCTTGACGTAAATCGCCTTCTTCAAAGGCATTATAGGTTTCTTCTGTTGGAATATTGAAGCTGAAACCAGATTCAAACAATGGACCATTAAAATTACGTGGGCCATTGAATCCTACGGCTACATTTCCTTCACTACACTGGAGACATCCAAATCCAGCTCCTTGCACATCGGTATACTGTACTTCAAGAACAGATTCTTCGTTGTTTTCGTTGTCGTTTTCAAATAAGGTACTGTAATCTTCCACGAGCGAATACACCCCACTATTGATCACGTTATCCAACACCTCGGCGCCTTCTGTATATTTTTTCTGATATACATACACCTTACCAAGCAGGGCGTTTGCTGCGCCTTTGGTGATTCGGCCGGTTTCAACTTGTGTGACAGGAAGTACACTTGCTGCAAATTGAAGATCGGCTTCTATTTGCGCGTATACTTCAGCTGCAGGCGTTCTTTCTATGTCATTCTGATCTCCGAACAGCAATCGCTCATCTACCGCTAGTGGAACATCGCCGAAAAATTTTACCAACTCAAAATAATAGTAGGCTCTAAGAAAAGTGGCCTGTCCTAGTACGTTCGGTTTATCAGGGAAGTCAATTTTATCTTTGAATTCAAGAATAAAATTGGCACGATTTACACCTGCGTACATCCAGGTCCATACGTCTCGTAGGTTGGCATTAATCGGGGTGTGGCGCATGTCATCTATTTCCTGAATTCCAGGTACATCTATCGCGCTCTCTCCTCCAGCTAAGGTGTTGTTCGAAGCAATCTCTCCTAACATTACATTGATATAAGTAGCCTGTAACTGGTCGTAAGCACCGATGAGTGCATTTTGATAGTCTTCTTCAGTATTGAAAAAGTTCTCTGAGCTTGGATCTTCAGAGCTCACATCTACAAAATCGTCGCTACAAGAAATAACACTAAACATAATCATGCTTAGCAGTGCTATATTCCCAAAATGTTTGAATAATTTCATACGTTAAAAATTAAAGTTTAGACCTAACAAGTAGGTTTTAGGTGTGGGATAAAATCCTTGGTCTATACCGCCGCCAATTGGAGCTCCATTTGAGGCTGTTGGATCATATCCTCTGTATTTTGT
>JAWWCH010000373.1:0-2644 GCA_033720575.1 Marinirhabdus sp. | reverse complement strand
TCAATGATGAATTGGCAATAGGGCTGACTCTTATTATTGTTATAGTATTCGTGGTGGTCAATTTCAGCCGTGTAGAACACCTCTAAGGGTTCCACTTGAGTTACGATTGGACGTTCAAATACATTTTTGGAGTCTAACAACGCAATGAGTTGCTCGGCCGCTTGGCGTTGCTCTTCAGTAGTATAAAATATGGCACTTCTGTATTGGGTTCCAACATCATTACCCTGTCGATTCAAGGTAGTTGGGTCATGGGTAGCAAAGAATATTTCCAAGAGATCTTCCACAGAAACAATCGAAGAATCATACGTCAACTGAACCCCTTCAGCATGGCCCGTTCTACCCGAACAAACTTCACGATATGCAGGATTTTTTATAGCGCCACCCGTGTACCCCGGTCTGACTTCGGTCACACCGTCAATACGCTGGAAAACCGCCTCGGTACACCAAAAGCAACCAGCAGCCAACACAATTTTCTTTTTCATCACTCACAAAGTTAGGGCTTGAACGATTCCGCTTAACAACTTTTCGATTATTTTAACGTTTTATTAATACCCATAGCACGGGTGTAATTTTAGTTTTGCCGCTTGTCTCATTTTGCGGCAGCGTTACCATTTGCACATTAAATTTTCAGCATACCATCACATGAACAGAATTCTTACGCTATTTCTCTGTTTCATCTGTAGTTATTATACGATTACTGCACAAGAAGAATCATCCGTTAACCCAAATCCAAAAGTACTGCAGGCCCATCGAATCTCCAATGCACCCGTCATCGACGGCTTGTTAGATGATGTGAGTTGGCAAAATATAGATCCTTCGGGCAATTTTAATATGTACCAGCCAGGTAATGAAGGCGTAATTCCGGCGTCATTCCAATCAGAAGTAAAATTGGCGTATGATGACAAAGCGGTATATATTGCCGCCTATCTGTATGATCCTAACCCGGATGCCATATTCAAACAGTTTTCACAGCGTGACGATGTTTTTGTTCAGGCAGATGCCTTCGCGGTGAGTATCAATACCTATAGCGACGGCATCAACGAAACCCGATTTTACGTGACCAGTGCGGGTACGATCGGGGATTCGCGTGTGAGTAGTAACGGACAGGATTTTGGTTATGATGTGGTCTTCGAATCGAGAATTTCTTACGATGAAAAAGGGTGGTATGCAGAATACCGCATTCCATATAATGCCTTGCGATTTCCGGAAAAGGAAATACAGGAATGGAGTATCAATTTTTATCGTGAAATTAAAACCCGAAACGAAACACATACGTGGAACCTAATCAATAATAGTGTAGGAAGGGAAACCCAGTATAACGGTAAGGTAATTGGTATTCGAGATATCAATCCGCCCGTTAGACTTACCTTATTTCCTTTTGTACAAGGTGCAGTAACACAATCTGGAGATGAGACCGAAACCAACCTGAGTGCGGGAATGGACATAAAATATGGATTAAGTGATAGCTTTACCCTAGATGCCACCTTGATTCCTGACTTCGGTCAAGCCTCTTTTGATGCGGTGCGTTTAAATCTGGGTCCGTTTGAGCAGACCTTCGGCGAAAACCGCCCCTTCTTCTCTGAAGGCATTGAACTTTTTCAAAAAGGAGGTATCTTTTTCTCAAGAAGGATCGGGAATGGTCCTAGTGGGGAAGTTGAAAATTTTACCGAGACTGAAGTAATAGAAACCCCCAATAAAGTGAAATTATTAAATGCAGTAAAGGTTTCGGGGAGAACAGACAATAAACTAGGGATTGGCGTATTGAACACAATTACAGGAGAAAGCTTCGCCAAAATAACGGACAGTGTGACCGGAGTGATTCGGGAAGTGATGGTAGAACCGGTGGCCAATTATAATGTAGCCGTTCTAGATCAACAATTCAATGACAATTCTTCCATCTCTCTAATAAACACCAATGTTACCCGCGACGGCAGTTTTAGGGATGCTAACGTTTCAGCTTTTGCTTTTGATGTGGCCGATAAAGCGAATACCTTTCGAACCTCGGGACGCGCCATTGTGAGCAACGTGAACCAAGCCGATGGATTTAAGAGCGGATTTCGATCAGAACTTGACATCTTCAAAATAAAAGGTAAATTTCGCTATCGCGTGGGCCATGATTTTTCAAATAAAACCTATGATATCAACGATCTAGGCGTAAACTTTACAAATAACTTCAACAATTTTGTGGTAGGAGCGTCCTATGAAATTTTTGAACCCACAACAACCTTCAATCGGTATAGAATTGGCCTAACAGCCCGTCATAATCGATTGTATAAACCGAATGTACAAACTCAAAATATACTAAGTTTCGACACCTTCTTCTTTACTACCAAAAGATTGGCCTTTGGGTTGAACGGAAGTTACAACAGTGAAAACCTGGATTATTTCGAACCTCGTGTGGAGGGCAAGTTTGTGCGCTTTCCAGCAAGTTTGGGTGGCCGTGCATTTGTTTCTACAGATTTCAGAAAGAAATTCGCTTTTGATTTAGGTATAGGACAACGCACCGCCTTTGACGATCTGCAACGGTCCTATTTCTTCGATTTTTCGCCACGCTACCGTTTTTCAAATCGTTTCGCAATGATATTAAGTACCGATGTTTCGAAGCGCGACGACCAATTTGGGTATATCGATGATGTTGATGGTG
>JAWWCH010000372.1:0-2646 GCA_033720575.1 Marinirhabdus sp. | reverse complement strand
TTTCATCGTTTTTAGATTTAGTTTTCGTTAATGTCATTTAGCAATGCATCAATTTCATCACTAGTCTGTTCAATTTCTATTGAAAGGGAATCTATTCTTTCATTGACAAGTGCCAACGAGTCTGCTGTTTTTTCCAACGCAATGCGTTCTTTTTCAGCCATGGCTTCTTTTTCTTTGGTATCGTCAGCACAAGCCATTAATGCAATTGCGAATGCGCTTAAAAGCATTAGTTGTTTTAAATTCATGGGTTTTCGTGGTATTGGTTTCTATAAAAGTAGCTAAAATGTGCGTTGTAAAAATGCAGGATAACATACTATTAACGTATTTGCGCTCAACCAAATAAGGGGGTGTGCTATGCCGATTGTGTTACCGACTTTTTGGCGTAGAAGTAGAAGAGGATGGCAGCTAAAAAGCCTATCAATGAAAATAAAGCCAACAACCAAAATACGTACTGATGGCCAGTTACCGTTTCAAAATTGTCGAGGAAATAGCCCATCATTGGCCCCGCAAAAATATCTGGCGTATAGCCCACAAATGAAATGACGCCAACAGCAGTTCCAGTGAGCAGTAGGGGAATTCTACCTTCCCTCAAAACTGCAAAATAAAGTACTCGCGCGGCATAAACCCCAATAGCAGTAACAACGATCACAAGAAAGAACAGCATGTGGGTGTTAGGCCCCAATATGCCCGAGGCGAAGCCTATAGCTCCGAGGATTGAAAGTAAAAATCCGATGCACAAATAGAGCGAAGGTCTGTTTCTATCTGCCAAAAAGCCAATAGTCACACCAACAATCGGTCTGATGAACAATAGAAAAGTTCCCGTTTTAGCGGAATCTACTTCGGAATACAGCAGTACTTCACGCGCGTACAGTGAAAAGATGTCGGTTATTTTGTAGCCGACGTAGGCACACAGTATAATGATCATGAGCAACCAAACTGAAGGTAGTGCAAGTACGGATTTGAGGTTGGCACGTGTGATCCTTTCTTTGACAATTTTTTCTTCGGAAACTGGAGTTTTGAGAAACAGAAACACCATCACTCCCACAAACGCAACGATGCCAGAGGTAATATACACCGTAGTGTTGAACGCTTCGGCCTGTTCGATTTCGTTGAGATCAGCACCAGTGTCTGGTAGGAACAGTGAAAAAACAAGCACCCCCAGCAGCCCGAATAATGCGCCTACCAATCCGCGACCCCCATCCAAAAACCCAAAGGCTTTTCCCTGGTTTGAGGAACCACCCCAAACGCGAGTCGCTTTAATCATAGGCGCCCAGAACAGAAATATGGTCGTAAAGCCCCAATACCCGTAAAGGATTTGCAAGTGCAACAACGATGGATTTCCAGCGTATACGAGACCGCCGAGTGCGGTCAACACCAAAGCGATTCCCATCAGTTTTCGGGGTTCATATTTATCGGCTAGAGGACCACCGATGAGATAGGAAACCAAGGCTACCAATCCGTAGATAGAGAAGCAATAACCAATCTCGGTGTTGTTGATGTTAAAGACCTCTAACACAGTGGCACGAAAGACTCGGGCCAATACAAAGGGGAGTATGAATACGGCTTCGCCTGCTAAAATCAGCAGTATGATATAGTGGATGGGCTGTTTTGATGTGGAAAGGTTGGCCATACGCTATGTGAAAGATAGGGGTTTTTGGTGAATGGTCTTTGGTGAAGGGGGAGGAGTGAGGAGTGAAGGGTGAAGGGTGAAGGGTGAAAAGTGTTGGAAGTTGGAAGATTATTTTGATCTCTCAATTTATATCTCGTTTCATGCGTTAGGGATAGGAGTAGGCTACCGTGTAGCGCGAATAGCCTGTCTGCCGGCAGGCAGGCCCGACCCCCGATACCCCGATAGTTATCGGGGTGGGGGGAACGCCCAGTTCTCAATATATAGTGAGAGTCTTCGAGACAATCGAACTGACGGGTAGTGCGCACAAGTGACATTTTTTCTGCCACGATGTCAGTTGTTTTTGCTTGGCACATTCCTTGACTTATAGAGAGCGTAAGAAAATTCAATTTAAAAATATATAACACTAATAATATGAGTAAAATAATTGGAATCGACTTAGGGACCACCAACTCTTGCGTTGCCGTAATGGAAGGTAGTGAGCCAACGGTAATCCCTAACGCCGAAGGAAAAAGAACAACTCCCTCTGTGATTGCATTTGTTGAGGGTGGAGAAATTAAAGTAGGAGACCCTGCAAAGCGACAAGCGGTGACCAACCCAGAAAAGACGGTGGCCTCTATCAAGCGTTTTATGGGAAATAAATTCTCTGAATCTAAAAAAGAAGCAGAACGCGCTGCCTATAAAGTAGTAAAAGGTGAAAACGATACGGCCCGTGTAGATATTGACGGACGCATGTATACGCCACAGGAATTGAGTGCGATGATTCTTCAGAAAATGAAGAAAACAGCTGAAGACTATTTGGGTCAAGACGTATCTCGTGCGGTAATTACCATTCCTGCATATTTTAATGACAGTCAGCGACAAGCGACCAAAGAAGCCGGTGAGATTGCTGGGTTGAAGGTAGAGCGAATCATTAACGAGCCTACTGCAGCAGCATTGGCCTATGGTCTAGATAAAAAAGATACCGACCAGAAGATTGTGGTATTCGACTTTGGTGGTGGTACCCATGATGTGTCTAT
>JAWWCH010000371.1:0-2648 GCA_033720575.1 Marinirhabdus sp. | reverse complement strand
GTAAGAGCCAGCTAGATGGTAATTTGGCGGTAATCAAAAAGCCCAAATCTGCTGTGGCCGAATCGTTTAGGGCACTGCGTTCCGGCTTGCAGTTCCTATACCGAAAGCAGGGGCTACAAGGCTGCAAAACGGTTTTGGTCACCTCTTCTGTGAGTGGTGAAGGAAAAACATTTACCTCCATTAACATCGCTTCGGTATTTGCGCTCAGTGAAAAGAAAACGGTATTGGTAGGGCTCGATCTACGGAAACCAAAGATTTTTGGCGATTTCAATATCAATAACGATATCGGTGTGGTTAACTTTTTGGTTAATGATGCCACTATAGCAGACATCGTGCAGCCTACACAAATTGAAAACTTAAATGTCATTACCTCTGGGCCCATTCCACCCAATCCATCAGAATTGTTGATGAGTGAAAATATGGATGTGCTCATAGAACAATTAAAGCAGGAATACGACTACATCATTTTGGATAGTCCGCCGATGGGCTTGGTGGCAGATTCTCTGGAATTACTGCGGTATGCAGACGCCACTATTTATATGATTCGCCAAAATTATACGCGTAAGCGCATGCTTAGTATGATCAATGAAAAATATAAACGCGGCGAAGTGAAAAATATCAGCTTTGTATTGAACTATTACCAAGAAAAGGCAAAATACGGTTATGGCTACGGTTACGGCTATGGATACGGTTATGGGTATGGCGGCTATGGAAAATATGGCAATGGCTACCACGAAGATTCAAGACCTAAAACCTACCTACAACGCTTTACACAGCGCTTCACAACAAAAAAGAAGAAGTAACTCTTAAATTCTTCAATTCATGCTTACAAAACGGCAAAAAGTAGGAAAACGAATTTTCGACCTATCTCTTTCCATTCTATTGCTGCCGTTTGTGATAATTCCGTTACTTTTGCTGCTTGGTATTGCATCTTTGACAACAGGTAAAAGTGGGTTGTTTGTACAAATGCGAATCGGACAATTTGGTAGTCCGTTTCCACTGTATAAAATCAGGACCTTACAAGGCACCTCACACAGGGATGTACTTGATATTAAAGCGAGCGAAACGGCCTTCGGAAGTTGGCTTCGCAAAACAAAACTGGACGAAATCCCCCAAATTTTCAATGTGCTGAAAGGTGAAATGAGTTGGGTGGGGCCACGACCAGACGTGCCGGGGTATGCCGATATGCTCACAGGAAATGATCGAGCAATGCTCACCTTAAAACCGGGAATTACGGGTCCGGCCACCTTAAAATACAAAAATGAAGAGGAAATACTCCTTACACGGGAAAACCCATTGCATTATAACGATACGGTTATCTGGCCCGACAAAGTGCGGATAAATCTAGAATACCTTGAGCATTGGAGCTTATCCAAAGATGTACAATACCTTATTCAGTCAGTATAAATTGTGAATGAACTAGCTGAACCGAAAATGAATTACGAATTTTGGCAGATTGCCTTCGAAAAAAAACTATGAAAGAAAACCCTACTATTGCGATTATTGGATTAGGCTACGTTGGCCTTCCCCTGGCGGTTGCTTTTGCTGAAAAATTCCGTGTGATCGGATTTGACATCAACGAAGCACGCGTTGCCGAACTTTCCTCGGGAAAAGACCACACCTTAGAAGTATCCGACGAACAATTGGGCGAGGCCCTAAAGGTAGAAAACGGTGTGGGCCTTTCGGTGACTACACGCGCACAAGACATGGAAAAAGCTACGGTGTATATCGTAACGGTGCCTACTCCGACCAACAAATACAACCAACCGGTGCTCACGCCGCTAATCAAGGCTAGTGAGACCATTGGCAAGCAGTTGAAGAAAGACGATGTGGTCATTTATGAGTCTACCGTATATCCTGGGGTAACCGAAGAAGTATGTGTGCCCATTCTAGAGGAAGAATCAAACTTGAAGTTCAATACCGATTTCTATGCGGGCTATTCGCCAGAGCGTATCAACCCAGGAGACAAGCAGCATACGGTAACCCAAATTTTGAAGGTCACTTCGGGGTCTACGCCCGAAGCAGCCAAATATATTGACGAGCTGTACGCCTCTGTGATTACGGCAGGAACACACTTGGCGTCGAGCATTAAGGTGGCTGAAGCCGCAAAAGTGATTGAAAATTCACAACGCGATATCAATATTGCTTTTGTCAATGAACTGTCAAAGATATTCAGATTGCTGAATATCAATACACACGAAGTGTTGGAAGCCGCAGCCACTAAATGGAACTTTATCAAATTTACGCCAGGTCTTGTTGGCGGGCATTGTATTGGAGTAGATCCGTACTATCTGGCGCAAAAGGCCCAAGAGGAAGGGTACAACCCCGAAATCATTTTGGCCGGAAGACGCATGAACGACGGAATGGGACAATACGTGGCCCAAGAAGTGGTAAAATTAATGATCCAAAAAGATTGTAAGGTGAAAAACGGTCACGTACTGTTGATGGGGGTTACCTTCAAGGAAAATTGCCCTGACATTCGAAATAGCAAGGTCATTGACGTCATCGAAGAATTGCGCAAGTACAATTTGAACATAGATGTGTACGATCCTTGGGCCAGCCCTACAGAGGTATACCATGAATTCGGATTGCACCTCATTACCGATGAAACACAATTGAAAGAGAACTACGAGGCAGCAGTGCTAGCC
>JAWWCH010000370.1:0-2670 GCA_033720575.1 Marinirhabdus sp. | reverse complement strand
AGTAGCAGCGCTGCTGTGTAAATTACCATGATAAGGGTTTCAAGTATCATTTTTTAAATGTGTATTTAAAAATCCAGCCGAGTATTTTGATGCCCGCAAATATAGCACCTTTTAAAGTTCCTGAAACTTTTGAGGTTCCAATCCGGTTGCGATATCGCATAGGGACCTCGGTGTAGCTATAGTTCTTTTTCAGCGCCTTAAGCTGCATTTCTACCGTCCAGCCATAGGTTTTATCTTCCATTCCCAATCCCATCAATTTTTCATACTTAATGGCCCTGAAAGGCCCCAGATCGGTAAACCTGGCGCCAAAAAAAAGCGTCATCAGGCTGGTAGCCAACCAATTTCCGAAGCGTTGCGGAACTGTCATGCTACCTGCTTCTCTCAGTCGTTTCACACGGGCACCAATTACAAAATCGATGTTTTTTTCTTGAATAGGAGCAATCAGTTCGATCAATTGCTCGGGGTAATCACTATAATCACCATCTAAGAATACCACAATGTCTGGTTTGTTCGATTTTTGAGCTATATAGCTCATTCCTTTCAAACAAGCATAGCCATAGCCTCGTTTGGGTTGGTGAAGCACAGTGGCTCCTGCTTGCTTGGCTACCTGTTCGGTGGTATCGGTTGAATTGTTGTTTACCACAATTACTTCAGTAACTATATCAGGGATGTCTCTCAACACTAAACCGATGGAAGCTGCTTCATTATAAGCGGGTATGATAACAACAATGTTATGTTCCATCAAAAGGAAAAGTTAGTTCGCATTATTGTTGTGGTTCATCAGGGACAACAAATCTACATCATTTCCTAATAGTACATCTTTACTGTTGATACGTCCTTCCAGCGGACCATTTTCCAACTTTAGAACGCCACGCGGACAAACAGCCGAGCAGATTCCGCAGCCCACACAGCTCGCACGTACAATATTTTCGCCTTTTTGGGCGTAGGCACGAACGTCAATGCCCATTTCGCAGTAGGTAGAACAGTTTCCGCACGAAATGCATTGTCCGCCATTGGTGGTTATTCTGAATTTCGAAAATAAGCGTTGCTGCAACCCTAGAATGGCAGCCATGGGGCAACCCATTCGGCACCAGACGCGATTTCCGAAGATAGGGTAGAAGCCGGTTCCTATAACTCCAGAGAAAATAGCACCAATTAAGAAACCATAACTGCTGCGCAGTGTTTCAGATTCGAATAAGAATAGATTTTTTCCAGTTCCAAAATGAAGGCCAATTAATGCCAGAACGATCACCAAATATCCTATGGCACCATATTGCGCATCTTTTTCTAATTGGTCCCGTCTGAAGATCCAAATCACTGCAAATAGTGCGCCCAGGAAAACGGCGACACTGATCAGAAATACATCTTTAGTCAGCCAATATTTTGAAGCGTCGTCACCCAAATACGAATGCACTACTGCGGTGGTCATTACTACCACAAATACGAGAACGCTATGAACTACCCAACGTTCTATTTTCCAGGCCACCATTCGCTTATCAGATAAATGCCTAAACGGATCTCCTGCCGTTTCTGCCAGTCCTCCGCAACCGCAAACCCAACTGCAATACCATCGCTTACCGTATTTGTAGGTCAGAATTGGAGTGATCACGAAAATGGATAGGATTCCGAAGATCAACAAAGCGAGCCCGATATCGCCTGCTGAGATAAAACTATCTACTCGGTATTGTTCAAAATTATAATAATTGAGCGGCCATATATTTTTTAGATCGTAATAGGGCAGCGAGAACGAATCACTGTTCAGACGCGCCATAAATTCTGGAATGAGAAACGCAAAGGAGGTTTGAAAGAACATCACACTGATGGTTCGTATTATCTCGTAGCGACTATGCCGATACTTCCAAATAAATTTAATACCAAAGGCTACAATAGCAATGGTGTATAGCGTTCCGTAGACGAACCATTCGCTAGCGGGATTACCACTCAACACCCTGCTTAGGGGGTCAAACAGCGCGACCAATCCTTTATTCTCTCCATCTTTGACTAGTCCAATATACTGTGGGAAAAAATATAGAATGATATAAAAGCCCGTGAGGGCCAGCCCTGCTACCCATGCCCAAAATCCGCGATTGGACATCTGTTTGAACCAAACCCCATCGTTTTTGATACCTTCCGATTTTTGTGCGTATGCACCATAAGCAAAAATTATAATGCCTGACGTAATTCCCGTTAATGCTATGGAAAGCCATAGGGGTTTGTTCGGGAAATTGATATTGAAACTTGCCAAAAGCAAAATAGCCAAGCCTGACAATCCAATCACAGTCGCTATCTTTTGAATCGTGTTTATCGATTTTGGGGGTTGCCCGGTTAAAGACATGTCTCGTTGAATGGTGCTCATAGTTTAGGCGTTTGCAAGTTGTTGATTGAACTTCAATTTAATGTCAGATTCGTAATGGCGATACAATTCGGGATCGAAGTTGGCTTCCTTTAGATGGTCAATCACATAGTCAATCGATTTCTTTTCGGTCAACCAGCGGTCAAAGACGTCATGCATCATGCGAATTCCGAAGGTGTTGATGCCTAAGAATGTCCCGGTATCGCGATGATAGGCAAGAGTGATGCATTTGGTGTCGTCTTCATGTTTCCAATGGAAATGTAATTCTTCATCGGTCTTGTTGCGATTGCTAAACACCCAACCATAGGTTTGGTATT
>JAWWCH010000369.1:0-2670 GCA_033720575.1 Marinirhabdus sp. | reverse complement strand
TTTGATGATCGAATTTATGATGTCAAACTACTATGATCCCTACGTGGCACAGTACATCAAGCCTAAAAAGGAATATAAAGTGCAGCTCAAAGACGCGGATAAAGATTTCATTTTTGACGAGAGCGAAGCCGATCTAAATAAGTTTGACAAGCTTATCGATGAAGTGGAGCCTGGTGCCCTACGACTTCCTGTTTTGATCAAAAAATATATCAAGCAGAACGCAAAAGTGGTTGCATTCAACGTAGACCCACTATTCAATAATGCCATCGATGGATTGATGTATATCCGAATCGCAGACCTGCCCGAAAGTACGGTCAAACCAGTTATGGAAGAATTTCAGGCAGAATTAGAGAAGAAATACGCCAACGGAAGTAAGTCTTCTGAAGAAGAATAGCATTAGGCATTCCTAATGGTCACGCTGCTATACTTTGCTTCAATGATTTTAAAAACCCCATATGCTGCAAGTCCGATGGCAACTAATCCCATCACAACCGTTCCAAACTCATCCTGTATATAACTAAAGGCGTCAGTCTTACTAAGTTTTTGAGCATTTCCTGCAAATCCGGCTTTTAAGAACAAGTACCCTAAAATCCCAGCCACTATTCCACGGGCCGTATAACCTATTTTACCAGCACGCATTAACAAGGATTGTGCTTTGTGAGGGATACTGGCACCTTGAACTTCATCTTTGAACTTTCCGGAATAGGCCTGATAGAATTCATAAATCCCTTTTCCTACTAAGGCTAATCCGATAATTATTGCAAAGATGGCGGCAGATTCTGAACTAAATAACATTTTAGACAAAGAGCCGCTAGATGAACTAGAACCCGAGCCAATAACAATATTTATGGCTGAATAGGCGAATGCACCATATAAAACACCACTGATGAAATAGGCGATTCGTTTCACATAGCCCTTAGTATCGTCATCTACATTGGTAATATTTCCGAAGGCTTGGGACCATCTGTAAAACACATACCCAAGTAGACCGATGGCCAATAGTACCAAAAGTACATTACCATACGACTGTTCCTGTAAAAATTCGAGCACCGTTCCTGATCCTGATTTTTGTCCGCCCGCACCGAACGCGGCCATAGCGGTTAACACTCCTATTATTAGATAAACGGCACCTTTTGTTGCGATACCGAAGCTTGCAAACTTTTCTTTCTTATCACTCATTTTAATTGGTTTTTCATAAAGTTAAGGGAAGAAAGCTGAGAGAACTAGGGCTTTAGGAGAACTTTATCACGAACTCTAAGAGAAAAGTTAAATGTAAAACGTTGATGTAGATGGGGTTGCTCTAAACTTTTGTATTTTCGAACATAAACCACAGGTATGCAACTCGCTAGAACCATTGATGAAGTTTTAACCCTGCTTGATGATATCATTGAAGCTGAAATTGAGTTGAAGCGTCCGCTGGCCTATTTCCCGATCTTGTATAAACTCGTGACCCAACGTATAAAAACGGGAATCGAAAATCATGAATTTGAGAACAATCACCGGATGGAAGTATTGGATGTTATTTTTGCCAACAGATATATAAAAGCCTACCATGACATGAAGCAAGGACATCCCGTTACCAAAAGTTGGGAAATTCCCTTTTCACATAATAACGATCAAGATCTATTGATCATGCAACATTTGTTGTTGGGAATTAACGCACATATAAATTTAGACCTTGGTATTGCTGTATCTGAAACGGTGGGAGAACATGGCAGCCTGCAAGACTTTGAAAATGATTTCACCATAATCAACGCAATTCTTGCATCCATGGTAGACGATGTTCAAGACCGAATTGGGCGCGTTTCTCCGTTATTTTATTTGCTTCAATGGGTTGGAAAGGGCAGAGAAGATAAAATAGTTTCATTTAGTATCAATACCGCACGCGATGGTGCCTGGTTGTTCGCTAACGAATATCATCTTGCCTCAAACCCACAAGAGTGCATCGATATTCGCGATTCGATCATTGGCACCCTTGCGCTCAAATTAACCCGGACCAAAAGCAAGTTGTTGAAATGGACCATAAAGAGCATTCGATGGTTCGAAAACAAGGATGTAGGGCAAGTAGCAGCAGTACTGCGATCGTAGTTCAATACAGTTAACGGTATTCCGGATTTTCAAAATTCCAACGCGTGCCATCGTCCCAATCACCTCTAGAATTTCCGTACGACGGATACCCATTATTAGCCTGTAACATTTTGGCCAAATGCAATAGGTTGTAAGTCATGAAGGTTGTATTTCGGTTGGTAAAATCGTTATTTTTTGCATCGCTTTCTTCGTCGTTATAGCTTGGTCCGGGTCCTGCCTCACCAATCCATCCACAGTCGGCTTGGGGTGGAATACTGTATCCAATATGCTGCAAGGCATAGAGGGTGCTCATGGCCACATGTTTAATACCATCCTCATTACCCGTAATGATGCATCCGCCTACTTTTCCGTAGAAATAATATTGGCCTTTTTCATTTCGCTTTCCACTCTCGCCGTAGAGTCGTTCTATCAACTTTGTGGCAACCGACGATTTTTCGCCCAACCAAATGGGTGTTCCGATAACCAAAATGTCTGCCTCCTCTACTTTCTTCCAGATTTCGGGCCATTCGTCCTTTTCTGCACCATGTTCGGTCATGTCATGATACACGCCATAGGCAATATCGTGATTCACCAAACGAAGAT
>JAWWCH010000368.1:0-2675 GCA_033720575.1 Marinirhabdus sp. | reverse complement strand
CAGTGCTGACGGACCTCTATTGGGAGCTACGGTGGTGCTCAAAGGAACCACCATTGGTGTGAATACCGATGAAAACGGACGATTTACGTTTCCGAAGAAATTAAAAGAAAACGATGTGCTCTTGGTGACCTTTTTGGGCTACAAAAACAGTGAAATCATTATTGAAGATGATACAACATACGTTGAACCCTATCTCAAGGACAATCCTGTGATCATTCGTACTGCTTTCCGAACAAAAACCAATGTACCTACTACGTTGAAGGAGTAATCGCAAATTGCATTTCAATGAAGAACCTACTCTATTTATTGTGTTTTGCCTTCTTAGCGCCAGTATTTGCCCAACAAAGTGATTTTAGGTTGGTTTCCTTTGAAAAAGCAGATGCCATTGCCCAGCGCTATGAAGGTGAAACACTTCATAATTTACCTGCATTGGTTATTCGGTTGACCGCTCAATTAGATACCGATGTTGAAAAATTCCGAGCCATTTATTATTGGATTTCCCACAACATACGTGGTGATTATGATCTGATGTCAACCAACGAACGCTACTTCAGAAAATACAGAAATGATCCTGAAGCCCTTCAAGCTTGGATGGTAGCGCACAAAAAAAAGGTGTTCGATATGTTGTTGAACGACAAAGTTACCTTGTGTACTGGCTACGCATATCTTGTGCAAACCATGGCACAATTTGCGGGCATCGAAGCCGAAATCATTCATGGCTATAGCAATGTACGCCTTAAGAAAAACGGTTTTAATCAAGCACCAAACCACTCTTGGAACGCCGTCAAATTAAATGGGAAATGGTATCTATGTGATGCAACCTGGTCTAGTGGCGTGATGAATACTTCAAATTATAAGTTTGAAGCAGCGTTTGAAGATTCTTATTTTTTGATGGACCCCGTACTTTTTGCGGAAGACCACATTCCTGTAGATGAAAAATGGAAATTGCTACCCGAGAAAACGCAATAAAAAATAGTGTCGTACGTGGTTATTTCATCCACAAGCAATCCACATAATCTGTAAACATATGAAATAGGAGTCCGATACCCAGGAGCCTTGTTTTTCTAAAGAACAAGAATATCACATAAACCATTATCGCCCAATAGTGGTGCAAAAAATGAAACCCAATACTACAGCGGTCGGGGTCAAATATTGGGGAAGCAAAGAGGTGGTCAAGGTCGACGAGCATGGTGCTCAGAAAAATCAAGTAGGCAGATTGCCATGAATTCCGAAAAAACAACAAGGCTATACCCAAAGGCACAATAAAATGCATTCCGTAGTGTAGAACGGTTTGCCACATCAAGATAATTTTAAGAGGCGTTTGATCCACTTGAACCGAGAAGCCGTATGCGGATAATATTTAAGCGGAAGCTCAAGCCAAGTAGCCTTTTCAACCATACTTTTGTGGTGCGAAAAGCAATCGAAGCCTGTTTTACCGTGGTATGCTCCAATACCGCTCATTCCAACTCCACCAAAGGGAAGTTCACTATTTGCGATATGCATCACCGCATCATTCACCATACCCCCTCCAAAAGAAACGTACTTAAGTATCTGTTCCTTTTTCTTTTTCGAAGCGGTAAAGACATAGGTCGCCAATGGCTTTGGCAAATCGTGTAATTTCGGAAGTATGGTATCAAGCGATTCAAAGGAAATAACGGGTAAAATAGGGCCAAAAATCTCTTCCTGCATGCTTTTGTGGTCAAAATCAATATCACGAAGTACGGTTGGCTCAATGATGCGCTCTTGGGCTCTGGTTTCACCTCCATACCACACTTTTTCAGCATCAATCATTTGCAGCAATCGCTCAAAATTATCATCATTTATGATTTGAACATAATTGTGATTTTCAACTGAAAAATGTTCACTTATAATCTCTTCGCGTAGTGCCTGCAAAAACTTAGTTTCTATCGACTTTTCCACTAAAATATAATCTGGAGCAATGCATGTCTGACCTGCATTTAAAAATTTTGCCCAAACCAAACGCTTTACAGCTAGCTTCAGCTTACAATCTGCCATGACAATAGCAGGACTTTTGCCGCCGAGCTCTAAAGTAACAGGGGTGAGATGTTTTGCGGCGGCTTCATAAACTATCTTTCCCACCTTGGTACTCCCAGTAAAGAAAATCTTATTGAACTGTAATTTGAGCAATTCAGTAGTTTCAGGAACGCCGCCTTCCACTACTTTTAGAAACTCAGGTTCAAAATTTGTATTGATTAACTTCTCCAGCACCGCACTTGTGCGCGCTGGCAGTTCACTGGGTTTTAATATAACGGTATTTCCGGCAGCTATGGCTGCAATCACAGGCGCCAAAGACAGTAAATATGGATAATTCCATGCCCCGATAACCAAACAGGCGCCTAACGGCTCTTTGATGATATAACTTTTAGACGGAAAGTTGATTAGTGAACTAGGCACGTGTTCTTTGGCAGCCCAATACGTCAGATTCCTTTTTGCCTCTTTGATATCTTGATACAACAGGGCAATTTCAGAAGTGTAGGTATCAAATTCTGATTTTTTAAAATCTGCATAAATAGCAGCATACAGTTCGCCTTCGTATTGCTTCAAAAGCTTTTCTAAACGGTCCAATTGCTTTTTACGAAAGGCAATCGGCTTTGTAGCCTGGGTGGCAAAAAACCTTCGTTGTGCGTCGAGCAACTGTTGCATAAGCTTTTTTT
>JAWWCH010000367.1:0-2681 GCA_033720575.1 Marinirhabdus sp. | reverse complement strand
TTTCAGATTTAATGGAAAATAATTCCTTGTTTCCTCGAACCACAGTTTCCAATACCGGAAAATCGTCGTACGCATTGTGATCTTGCTCTAAAACCGACATACGCTTGCCCGTTTCCAAGTGAACTTGTCCGGAAGTAGGGTCTTGCTTTCCTGAAAGGATTTTCAAAAAGGTAGACTTCCCGGCACCGTTGGCACCGATAATTCCATAACAATTCCCCGTGACGAACTTAGTGTTCACGTCATCGAAGAGAACGCGCTTACCAAATTGGACTGATAAATTTGAGACTGATAGCATGCAGATATGTCGTTTTTAAATTGGGCGCAAAATTAACCAAAACCGCGGTATTTCTGAAACATTAACGTTTATAAATTCCTTTTAACCTACAGTTAACATCTTCACGAGGTACAGCCGTATATTTTTGTCACATTGTTGGTAATCCCTATGGTAAAAAATCTGTTTTGTGTTTTTGTATGCTTGTTGCTGCTCTCCTGTTCAAATTCGAACACAGATGAAGACAGTACTACCGTGATTGGCGGAGAAATTGTAAATCCCAAAACCAATAACGTGGTGCTCTTTAAAGACGATGCCGTTATCGACACTATCCCCCTTTCTGAAGACAACACTTTTTTCTACACTTTAGACAATCCCAAAGCAGGACTTTATTCGTTTCAGCACTCAGAATTTCAAATGTTCTACTTGGAACCGGGTGATAGCTTGATGCTTCGTTTGAATACCTTGGATTTTGACGAATCCCTGCAATATTCAGGTGAAGGTGCCAAAGAAAACAACTTTTTGATGGATCTCTTCCTTCAGAATGAAAATGATGCTAAAGCATTAGTGAATTATTATATGCTTCCTCCGGCTGAATTCCAAGCCAAATTAGATTCCATAGAAAAGGTAAATAATAAAAAGTACAAGGCCTTTTTAAAGAAAAATGATTTTTCGGAAGGCTTCAAAAACGTGGCCCAAAGCAACTTGGATTATTACGGATACACCAAAAAAGAAATGTATACTTCGGTCTTCAACAAAAATGAGGAACGGGTAGCTCAAGGAAACTTCCCAAAAGACTTTTATGACTACCGGGACGATATTGACTTCGGAAATAGCAAGTTACGCACCTATTATCCATATTATAGGTTCTTGGATGTGTATTTTGACAATGTGGCCTATCCGCTGTACAAAGATGAATTGGATCCGAACCGGCGCTCTTTCATTCACAATTACAACAAGATCAAGCTCATAGACAGCCTGATCACCAATGATTCATTAAAGGAAAAGTTGATTGTGCGAAACATGCGCCGCTACTTGTTGCACGCCAAAGATCCCGAAAAGGAAAAGGAGATGTTGGCGTTTTTCAAAACCTATGTGGACGACCCAAAGACCATAAATACCATGGAGCAACTCGCTTCGGCCACCATGAAGTTAACACCGGGGCAAAAAATTCCAAATGTGGTCTTGGTAAATACCGACAATACGGCCAACAACCTTTTGAGCCTACTAAAGAAACCTACGGTACTTTATTTTTGGTCTATAGAGTCTGTGAAACACTTTAAGGAAATTCATGCGAAAGCCGCCGAATTGGCCTCCAAATATCCAGAGTACCAATTTATCGGGATTAATACCGACACCCATTATAAAAAATGGAAAAAAGCGGTTCAGGCTTCTGGTTATAACGAGTCTAACGAATATCAATTTGAAGATATTGAAAACGCCGAGCATGATTTAGTACTTACCTCCCATAATAAAGCGATGGTGGTTAGCGCCGAAGGTACCATTTGGGAAAGCAATACCAATCTGTTCAACCCGAAGATAGAACAACAACTTCTTGGGTTCCTGAACAATTAGAGCTTCTCTCTTACTCTTTATGCATCGATTTAATAAACAACAACATCTCTGCTTGCGCATCACCATGGGCATACCTACCCGACGGTTTCATTCCTAATTTTTGCAAAAGCGAAATAGAGGCTACGTTTTTCGGTGTGGTAAAGGCAACTACCGTATTGAAATGTAAGCGGTGAAAGGCATCGTTTAGAATGGCAGATGCCGCTTCAAATCCGTAGCCCCTACCCATGTGCTGCGACAAAAATGCAAATCCGACATCAGGATGATCCAAGGCAGAACGTTTATACAGGCCACAGGTTCCAACGGGATCATTTGAAGTCTTTTCAATGACAACATACGAACCGAAACCATGGTTGGTGTAACTCGGGATGTAGGTATTCACAATTTGATTTTCAGCATCTTCAATGGTTTTGATATTCCGATCACCAATAAAGGTTAGCCAACCCTCGCTATTGAAAAGTTGGTAAAAAAAAGGAGCGTCTGTTCGTTTTATTTCACGAAGGATCAGACGCTCTGTTTCTATTGTGGAACGAAATTCCAAGGGTAATTACATTTTGAATAGCGGTCGCCCGCTCATCATTTCATTTACTTTATTCCCTACATTTTCGAGTACCGCTTCGTCTTCGAAGTTTGAAATGACCTCATCTATCAAATCAACGATGGCAGCCATATCGCTGGCCACCGTGCCACGTGTGGTAATTGCCGCGGTTCCAATACGTATGCCACTGGTAACAAATGGCGATTTATCATCAAAAGGAACCATGTTCTTATTCACGGTAATTTCGGCTTTACCCAGTGCCTCCTCTGCTTGTTTCCCAGTGATATTTTTGTTCCGTAG
>JAWWCH010000366.1:0-2687 GCA_033720575.1 Marinirhabdus sp. | reverse complement strand
CGATTTTGGAAAAGCATCCTCATTTATTGTCGGTACATGGCTATCAGGCAACCGATTTTGGTGCTATTGTGGCCGCCGCCGCCCTGGCACACGATATTGGGAATCCGCCATTTGGCCATAGTGGAGAAAAGGCCATTGGATCTTATTTTTTGAGCGGCGCTGGAAAGCGTTTCAAGTCTGTGTTAACCGATAAGGAATATCAAGATTTAGTTGATTTTGAAGGGAATGCCAATGGTTTTAAGATCTTGACAGAAAGTAAGAATGGGGTTACAGGCGGACTTCGACTTACCTTCGCCACCTTAGGAGCCTTTATGAAATATCCCAAGGAAAGTCTTCCGAAGAAACCCACATCACATATAGCCGATAAAAAGTACGGTGTGTTTCAAAATGATGTGGGGTTTTTCAAAACGGTTGCGGACAACTTAGGGCTCTTACACCGAGGAAACGACTCTGAAGTTCGGTACCATCGCCATCCTTTGACCTATTTAGTAGAAGCGGCTGATGATATTTGCTACACCATTATCGATTTTGAAGACGGTATTAATTTGGGGTGGATCCCAGAAGAAACAGCATTGGAATATTTGGTGAATTTGGTAAAGGATACCCTCAATAAAGAAAAATATGCGGGATTATCTCAGCCAAAAGATCGATTGGCGTACCTGAGATCGCTTGCAATAAACACCTTGATTACTGAAGCAGTGCAGTTGTTTGTTACAAATGAGGAAGCTATTCTAAAAGGCGAATTCGCAACGAGTCTGTTGGATAAAAGCAAGTATCAGGCACAGATTTCCGACATCATTTCAACCAGTATTTCAAAGGTATACCAGAGTCCTGAAGTAGTAGAAAAGGAGCTGGCGGGATATCAAATTTTATCGACCCTCTTGGACACCTTTACAAGCGCTTTCGAAAACAAGGCAAATGGCGTGCAAAGACACTATGACAAACTTATTTTAAGAACATTTGAGGGTAATGAACTGCCAGAAGCTACCTACGATTATTTAATGCTATGTTGCAATCATATTTCGATGTTGACCGACGGACAAGCATTGCAACTGTTTCAAAAAATACAGGGAAATTTATAACAATGCGAAGAGAACTCTCTACAGAAAAGGCGGAAGACCTATTAACCGTTTTAAAAAGTCGTTTTGAAGATAATTCTGACCGTAACAAGATGTTCAACTGGTTAGATATTGAGCATGTTTTAAGAAGTAGACCGGAAAAGTTATGGTCTCTGAACGAGATGGAACGCACAGGTGGCGAACCTGATGTAGTGGCCCACGATGAAAAGACGGGGGAATTTTTATTTTTTGATTGTGTAGCTGAAAGTCCGAAAGGAAGAAGAAGTACCTGTTACGATTTAGAAGGTCTGGAATCTCGAAAGGCCCATAAACCAGCGCATAACGCAATCGATATGGCAAGTGAAATGGGCATATCCTTGTTGACGGAAACGGAATATCTGTTTTTACAACAACTAGGAACTTTTGACCAGAAGACCTCAAGTTGGTTGCAGACACCGAATGAAGTGCGCGCTCTAGGGGGCGCTATTTTTGGTGATTTTCGATTCGGTCGTGTGTTTATATATCATAACGGTGCCCAATCCTATTACGGCAGCAGGGGATTTAGGGCCTCACTGCGAGTTTAGTCTAGCAATTTCTCTTGTGATCTTTTCCGTAGAAATGCCGACCAAATCTTGAAGTTCTTCAACAGTACCGTGCTCTGGAAATTCATCTGGAATGCCTAGTACCTTGATGTTATTTTTATAGTGGTGTTCTGAGGCAAATTCTAGAAGGGCACTGCCTAATCCGCCTTTTTTTACGCCGTCTTCTACCGTTATTATATTCTGGTGTTTTTGAAAAATGGCATGCAGAAGTTCTTCATCCAATGGTTTTAAAAATCGGATATCATAATGCGCAATTTGTTCTGAAGAAGTTTGTTCAAAACTAGCTATAGCCTCTGAAACATTGGTTGCCATAGTCCCGATGCTCACAATAGCTGTATGCTGACCACTCTTTAGTTGCATCGCATTCCCTACATCAATTTTTTCAAACGGGAGTTCCCATTTGGTGAGGGTGCCACGACCTCTTGGATACCGAATGGCGATGGGTAGATCTATACCTAATTGAACCGTGTAAAGAATGTTTCGAAGTTCGATTTCATTTCGAGGAGCGAAAATGATCAAGTTTGGAATAGCGCGCAAATGGGCCAAATCAAAAATTCCATGGTGTGTGGCTCCATCTTCACCTACCATCCCGGCACGATCTAGACAGAATATCACAGGAAGTTTCTGAAGACAAACATCGTGGATAAGCTGGTCATAGGCTCTTTGTAAGAAGGTCGAATAAATGTTGCAATACACTACCATTCCCTGCGTGGCAAGTCCAGCTGAAAGGGTCACCGCGTGCTGCTCTGCGATACCCACGTCAAAGGCACGATTTGGAAAAGCGTCCATCATATATTTAAGAGAGCTTCCTGTGGGCATGGCGGGAGTAATACCTATGATTTTATCATTTATGGATGCTAGTTCAACTATGGTTTTTCCGAAGACATCTTGAAATTTGGGCGGTTGAGCAGCGGTATTTTTTGGCAGCAGGTTGCCGGTTTTTGCATCAAACTTACCCGGAGCGTGATAGGTGACTTGATTTTCTTCAGCTTGTCGGAGTCCTTTGCCTTTTTTGGTGATGACGTGT
>JAWWCH010000365.1:0-2711 GCA_033720575.1 Marinirhabdus sp. | reverse complement strand
GCTGGTGCACACCCTGGGAGGAAAACATGCAACCGATAAAAACCTGTTTGCCTGGGCACAAGAAGTAGCCGAAAGAGGGGCTGGAGAACTCCTATTTACGTCAATGGATCATGATGGAACCAAGAATGGTTTTGCGAACGAGGCCCTAGCTCAATTATCATCATTAGTACAAATACCTGTAATAGCTTCTGGCGGCGCGGGTAGCATACAACATTTTGCAGATGCTTTTATAGACGGAAAGTCTGACGCAGCCCTCGCCGCAAGTGTATTTCACTTTGGCGAAATAGAGATTCCAACATTGAAAAAGGTATTGCAGCAGCAGGATATTGCCATGCGCCTCTAAATACATTTAAAAACGGTTATCATCACTGACAACAAAAAATATACAACTATGACTTTAGATTTCAATAAAAACAGCGACCAACTGATACCAGCGATCATTCAGGATCAGCGAACCCAAACCGTTCTGATGCTCGGCTACATGAACCAAGCGGCGTTTGAGCAAACCGAACGTACAGGAAGGGTGACCTTTTTCAGCAGAAGCAAGAATAGATTATGGACCAAAGGTGAAGAAACGGGGAATTACCTTACGGTAGTTGATCTGAAAGTAGACTGTGACTATGATACTTTGTTGATTCAAGTACAACCCGAAGGTCCCGTGTGCCACAAGGGCACAGATACTTGTTGGGGAGAAAAGAACAACAGTTCGTTTGGTTTTCTGACACAATTGGAACATGTTATAGAAGATCGAAAAAACGACAAAGAACAACAGCACAGTTATACGGCATCCCTATTCCGTAAGGGCATCAATAAAATTGCACAGAAAGTGGGTGAGGAGGCTGTTGAAGTGGTCATTGAAGCCAAAGATGATAATGACCTTGCCTTTTTGAATGAAAGTGCCGATCTGTTGTTTCACTTTATGATATTGTTACAGGCCAAAGGATTTCATTTGAAGGACGTTGAAAACACCCTACAGTCGCGACACAAAGGAGATTCCTAAGTAAAAGGAGTAAAAGACGATAAAACGGGAAGTAAACATGGTTGGGTTGGTGCCATGTTCACTTCCCTTATCAAACCTTATTCACTCATAGTTTAGCTGCGATACCTTTGGCAAGACCGGACCATGCGCCTGTTTTTCCTACCTTTTTTCCGAGACGAACAATCACTACATTTTTCTCGGGATGTACGTAGATGTGTTGTCCCAGAATTCCTTCTGCTTCAAATGACTTATCCTCAGGATTGATCCACCACTGGTGCTGATAGGTCGCTTTTTTTCCATGGGTGGTGTCTATTTTGGTGGATTGTTTCACCCAAGATTCAGAAACAATTTGTTTGCCGTTCCAAGTACCGTTATTCATGAATAGTCTACCAATTTTTGCAAAATCTCGGGCCCTTGCATTCACACAACAAAACGTTTTTTCTATTCCGTCTTTTCGATCTAGGCTCCAAGAAGCGTCAAATTCCATTCCCAAGGGTTTCCACAGTTTTTCTTCTAGATAAGACGAAATGGACTGATCTTTAAGAGCCGAAGCAAGTACAAGTCCTAACAATTGGCTATCGCCACTGCTATACTTAAATCGAGTACCTGGAGGATATTTAGGTTTTAGATTGAATGACGCTTTCGTCAAATTGGTTCCGTAGTAAAAGGTAGCAGCATCGCCAAACGGATTTTTATAGCTCTCATTGAAATCGATGCCCGAAGACATATTGAGCAGATGGTCTATGGTAACAGCATCAAATCCTTTGTTCGTTAATTCTGGTAAATACCTGATGATAGGCTCGTCAATCGATTCAATTTTTCCTTCGTCTATAGCAATACCCACGAGTATGGACAAAATCGATTTTGCCATCGAGAAGGAATTAACAATAGAACTTTCTTCGTAGCCGTTCAAATAATTTTCGTAGAGAATGCTATCATTTTTGATGATGATGTAAGCTACCGTTTCGTTCTGCTCTAAATAATCATTGAAACTTACTTTTTTGGTGACACCATTGGACGTTGCCGAAAGGGAATCGATGGGCAGGTTTTTCTCACTGTATTCAAATTGAAAGGCCGTTTCGGGTTTTTCAACCACGCGTTTTGGAAAAATTTTATGGTCGGTGATATTGGCAAAATTGTAATACGCAAAGCGACTAATTTTACAAGAAGTACATGTGAGTGCAATTAACAATGCAATAGTTAGATTTTGTGCTTTCATAGGAGTTCATTTTTATACCGAATGTGTCCGGCTGTTGATTTTATTTTCTGGAACAAACCTATTTCAAGAATGTGAGAAAGACTAGTATATACGGTGCTTTGGGGCGAAATACCCTGTGGCTGTGGTGAAATAATGGGTGGTTTTTTGAACCCTGTGTGTAGTGGGGTGAATGTATGAAGTTAAAAGCGGGCTTTTACTTCCTTGGTATACGTTTTTGTTACCGGAATTACTAGCTCATAGGCAAGTTGAAGAAAGAGTTTTCCGTTTTCTGTTTTAAACTGTTGGAAATGTTCTGGGTTGATAAGATAAGAGCGATGGGTTCGTAATAATTCGGGAACCATGGCTTCTACATTTTTCAGTGTATTTCGAATCAGTTGTTTTTTAAGTTTACCATCTACCACATAGGTTACCTCCACATAATTATCATCTGCCTTTACCGAAATCAAATCGTTTAACTGAAGTCGCAAGCCTTCGTATGCGCCTTCGCCTTCAATTTCAATTTTTTTGGCTTCG
>JAWWCH010000364.1:0-2717 GCA_033720575.1 Marinirhabdus sp. | reverse complement strand
TTTTATGTCTCCCAAGTTCATTATCATAGCAAAAGGTACTGCCATCATTATGACCGATTTCATAAATTCCGGCGGAAATTGGAATCCAAGTCTTGTCATGATTTTCGACAGTGCTTTCCACAAAGTCATCTTTGTATTTTGGAAGCAATGGATTGTTACCCAATATGTATTTGATGTCGGTCATCAATAATTCTTGATGCTGCTTTTCGTGATGAATGCCAATCAATAATAGATCTTCTACTTCTTTGGGGATGTCAGTGCTCAGATACTCCTTCAATTCATTGGTCACAAAATGCCGATAGTCATACACTTTTGCCACTCCGGGCCTTGAAAGATTACCGCGGTCACTTCGAACCACACGTTTGCCCACGGTTTCGTAATAGCTGTTAAAGACAAAGGCAAAATCGGGATGGAACTCCTTGTAATTTGGCTTGTGTTTTTTCAGGATGAATTCTTCGAAAAACCACGTGGTATGGCCCAAATGCCATTTCGGAGGGGAAACGTCCACGATGGGTTGTACCACGTAGTCTTCAATTTCCAAAGGTTTGCAAAGCGCTTCCGTACGCTCCCGAGTTTCAGTAAATAGTTGTTGTAGTGAATCAATTTTGATCATAAAAAAAGTGTAAAAACAAGATTTCTTACACTTTAAAGATAATAATTATGATTCTGTTTGGGCGATGTATTGCTCGTTAAACCCTTGTTAAACTACTAATGGCAATCGAGAATAGCTTATAGAAATTTGTTTTTGGTGTATGCGAGTTCAATACGGAGTAGCGTTATTTTCCTGTCTTAAAAGTAATAGGCACAGTATACTTTATCGCTCGTGGTTTTCCACCCATCATCCCAGGTTTTTTCATTTTAGGGATTAAGCTGATGTTTCGCTTCGCTTCTTCTTGCAATGCTGCCGTACCGCCGCTCACGTTTTTAATGTCTACCACGCCTTGTTCATTGATAAAGAATTCAACTACAACACGTCCTTGTTCATTGTTTTTATAAGATCCCGGAGGATACTTGAAGTTTTTCGCAATATGGGTAGCCAATTTTTGTTTAAAACAATGGTCACGTTGTGACGCGTTGCCATTCTCACAACCAGGCCAAACAGGGGCCAGTTCCCGCAAGGTCATTTCATTTTTTTGCACATCTCCCCATTCTTCTTGGGCAAACATAGCCGTTGAAACAAATAAACAAATTAAAATTAAGGCATTTTTCATACGTATTTGGGTTTTAAATGGCCACCGCGCCTTTAATATGGGGGTGGGGATTGTAATCTTTTAACGTAAAGTCATCAAATTTAAAGCCAAAGATATCTTTTACGTTCGGATTTAACAACATTTTTGGCAAAGGTCGAGGTTCTCTAGATAATTGCAGCTCTAATTGTTCGTAGTGATTGCTGTAGATATGGGCGTCTCCGAAGGTATGGATAAAATCGCCAACCTGATAGTCGCATACTTGGGCCATCATCATCGTGAACAATGCGTACGAAGCGATGTTGAAAGGAACGCCTAAGAAAATATCAGCACTTCTTTGATAGAGCTGGCACGATAATTTTCGGGTACTATCGTCACCAGCTATTTCTGGAGCACTTACATAAAACTGAAAAAAGGCATGACAGGGAGGTAAGGCTGCTTTCCCGTTTGCCACATTTTCTGAAAACGGCTTGGAAGTATCTGGCATCACACTCGGGTTCCAAGCGCTAACGAGCATCCTTCTGCTATCGGGATTCGATTTTAATGTGGCTACAATGTCTGAAATCTGATCAATTTCTTCGCTGTTCCAATTGCGCCACTGGTGCCCATATACAGGTCCTAAATTTCCATCTTCATCCGCCCATTCGTTCCAGATGCGCACGCCATTTTCCTGAAGGTATTGTATGTTGGTATCCCCTTTCAGAAACCAAAGGAGTTCGTGGATAATCGACTTTAAGTGGAGTTTTTTTGTGGTGACCATCGGGAACCCTTCGCTCAAATCGAAACGCATTTGATAACCGAAGACACTCTTGGTGCCCGTCCCTGTACGGTCACTTTTTTCGCTGCCATGGTTCAATACATGGGTGACCAAATCGTGGTATTGCTTCATCTTCTTTCGGGATTGAATAATATCGGTTAAATGTAAAAAAGTGCGTGTGTTTTATAAACTGAAAACCAGTTCATTTATTATAAGTTATCAACGGTTCCGATTTTTTGTTTAGATTTAACTTTTGAAAATTATTAAGAAGATGGAAGCCCTATACGAAACGCCACACGGACCAATGAAATGCTATGCCAATTGTCTTGTATTTCGTCTCGTTGGTGATGGTATTTCCCAAAAAGCGGCAAAGGAAATTATGTCTTATGCCTATAAACATTATGGAAAGCGAAAATTCGTTTTTATTTCAAATCGTGAATTTGCCTCCAATATAGATCCCAAGGCGTATGTGGCCATCAATCCTAAATTAATGGTAGGGCTAGCGATTGTTTCCGCGGAAGATGCCGTACGAGAAGAGGCAATGAATGAACAGGAATTGTTTGACGGTTCCTTTAGTTATTTTAAAACGATTGAAGAAGCCATAGATTGGGCAAACACGGTTGTTGAAGCTTAAGGTTTAACCTATAATCATACCCGCTATCGCGGCTGAGATCAGCGAAGCAATGGTTCCTCCCAGTAAAGCGCGCATTCCAAATTTTGAAAGCGTTTTACGTTGTCCCGGTGCAAGCGATCCAATTCCCCCGATTTGAATC
>JAWWCH010000363.1:0-2757 GCA_033720575.1 Marinirhabdus sp. | reverse complement strand
GTAAGCCACAATCCGCTGGGTGCTTTCTTGCGATGCGTGGCCTTAAAGAACTGGTCGCTCGATTTGGCCCATGGCGATAGCAAGAACAGTATCAAACTTGATACGATGATAAGAATCCATTGCCAGATTTGTACGCTCATTCCTTTCTTAAGATTGCGATTGAAGAATTATACTTTAGTCAACATCCCACCAAACACCAACATTAATATCGTTGTCGTTCGTAGCTGCTGCCGCCGCTTCATAATTTTCAGCATTTAATGCTTCCTCTTCTGCAGGGTACGGCATTCGAACAGGGATGATTCCGTTATTCAAACTTGCCGCTACAGGTAACAATTCTGGGAATCCAGTACGCCTCCATTCTACCCAGCCTTCATAACTGTTAATGAGGTTTGCGATCCATTTCTGTGTGATTATTTGTTGAATTGGTGTTGTATTTGGTGCATCGAAAGCAGCTGATTCGGAAAGGTAATCTGCTGGCAATTCCGTTTGCCAATACTCGAAAGCCAAGGTCACGCCAGTCTCATACAATACTTTGGCATCTGCCGAAATTAAACCACGTTCAGCTGCTTCAGCCAAATTGAACGCTGTTTCCCAAGCGGTCATAAAATTGGCGTCCAATACCGAAGTGTCTTCCCTAAAGGCCGTTCCAGCCAACGATAAGTCTGCCAATTCCACAGACGTGCTCGATGCATCTATTCCGTTTATGAGTCCGTTGAAAGCTGTTCCATCCGAATTTTCCGTCGGACGGAAAAAGGTGGCGATCCTCGGATCTTCATATGCTGTTAATACATTTTCCATGGTCTCCGAAAGCACGAAGTTGTTGAAATCGCCAATGCGTAACTGTGCCAATCGAAAGCTATTGGGGTCGGTGTTGGTAAAATTAAACACAGCGTTTTGCGCATTGTTCATCATGTAATTTCCTGAATTGTAAACCGCTTGTAATTGCGCTGAAACATCTGTTTTTGCAGAAATACGCAATAGGCTTTTGATCTTTAAGGAATTGGCAAAAGTTACCCAAGCCTCCAGATCCCCATTGAACAAAATGTCACCTTTCAGACCTAATACACCTTCATAATTTTGAATGGCAATAATCCCTTTATTCAAATTGTCTATGATGCCGCCTTCCGATAGGTAAATATCTTCTTGGCGATCATATTTTGGCGTCACAGTTCCATTTACACCATTGAACGCCTCGGCATACGGAACATCCCCAAACAGGTCGGTGAGGCCGGCGGCCATGTAGGCTTTTAAAATCAACGCCGGACCTTCATAAACTGCAAAGGTTTCTGTTTCCTGTGCTTGGTTGATGATGATTTCATTGTCTCGTAGGTTGGTGAAAAATATCGGCCACGGATTACCGCCCAATTGTGGCGACTTCAAGGCGTGACGGTCGAAGAGGTTAAAATCTACAGCGGTTCGGTGTTGCGAGAGTAAATCGCCGGCTACAAAACCCTCATAACTCATTTCATCCCCGAAGTTGTATATCACTTGGCGCAACAGCAAACTGGGTTGCACGGCATTTGGATTGTTCGGATTCGTATTTATTTCTTCAAAATCTTTGGTGCAGCTTGCAACGGCTAGTACGATGCAAATAATACTGCTAATTTTATATATGGTTTTCATAGTGCTTGTATTAAAAATTAAGTCCCGCTTTAATTCCGATGCTACGGGCAGTGGCATAACTCATGTCTTCTACTCCGCTAACAAAGCCATTGCCTTGCACCGCCAGTTGTTCGGGGTCGAAATGCGGGTTTTCAGTAATTGCGAATAGGTTTCTTCCAATCAATGAAATCTTTACATCGCCACCTTGCTCAAGACCTAGAAAACCATTTTTTAACGCGAAAGTGTACCCTACCGAGAATTGGCGCAGCTTTAAATAGGACGCGTCGTAGATGTTGTTTTCTTCGTGATTTCGATCGTAAAATTGCCTGTAATAACTTTCTGCGGAAACCGCTGTGGTATTGGGTACATACTGCGGATTCTCTGCTGTTCCCACGTTTACGACACCTTCGGGAACGATTCCCTCTATAGGTCTATTCGCTGTTTCGGCCAATTGTCCGCCAACGGTACCCAACGCCCGTGTTCTTGAAACGATTTCACCACCTTGTCGCCAATCGAACAAGAAATTTAAATCCCAGTTTTTATAGACGAACTCATTGTTCCATCCCAGCATGAAGTCAGGATTGTAATTTCCGAGTTTCTGAAGTTCATTGTTAGCGATGTATTTCCCTTCGGAATCGATGATAAAATCACCATTTTCATTCTTCAAATATCCAGTTCCGTAAATATCGCCAACTTCACCACCTTCCTCTACTTGGAACCAAACCGTCTGATTGGCACTATCGTAGATTCGGCTAAAAGCGAGTGTTAATCGACCATCCGACTGTGGTAAATCTTCTACTACGGCTCTGTTGGTGCTGAAATTGAAGGTGGTGTTCCATTTGAAGGTTTCATTTTTCACTGGTGACGCTCCAAGAATCACTTCCAAACCTTGAGACCGTACTTTGCCACCGTTCACTACTTGCTGGTTGTATCCAGATGAAATCGCGATTGGTAGCGAAATGATTTGATCTTCGGTTAACGCATTGTAATAGGTAAAGTCGAAATTCAACCGACTTTGAAACAGTCGTATATCTGCTCCAAACTCATAAGAAGTGATCTGTTCTGGCTGTAGGTTCGGGTTTGGAATCAAATTTTGATTGCTAACCGTGGGTTGTCCCAAAAAGGGTGTTTGCGAGACAAAGGCACTCGAAGTTT
>JAWWCH010000362.1:0-2791 GCA_033720575.1 Marinirhabdus sp. | reverse complement strand
GGAAAACCATTTCCATAAAGATGGTTTGCGGACAAACCCATCCGCAGAATAACCTTCCAAAGGCCACGGTAAAAAAGATCACGAAAACCACCCCTATGATCATCATAATGACAAAGAGATGGAAATCTTGTGGCCAAAAGGGAGCTCCAAAAATCGAAAAGCGACGTTCCAAGACATTGAACATCATGAATTGGTTTCCGTTCACTTTCAGAAAGGGAGCACTGAACAGAAATACCAAGAGCACATAACTCACATATTTTCGGTATTCGTACCACTTTCCAGCAGGTTTTTTAGGAAATACCCACGCCCGTTTTCCATCTTCGTTGAGCGTTCCGATGGTGTCTCTAAAATTATCTTGTCCTTGTTCGGCCATGTTTAGTGTGCTTCTTTAGTGACTTTGTGAACCATTAATAAGAATACCGCATCAAATACACCGATAATGGTAAAGGGTTCTCGAGGTAACTCAAATGAGTCAAATCGCTCCAGGCGATAGCTATGAGACGCCGTATTTACATCGATCTCTCCTTGTACCACCATAATTTTGGCTTTTGTCGCAACATAGCTTTGTTCAAAGGCTACACCTTTTGCTAAGCCAATGGCCAAAAGTTGCTTGCCACCATAGTTGTATATCCGTTGTACCACCGGTTGCTCCCCTTGGTCTAAATTGAATGCTATGTCGTTCAGCACTAGCATGTCTTATTGGATTGAATCTGTGACCACATTATCGGTTACGGGCTGATCTTCAATGAGGATCTGCACCTTTGTGCTATCGATGACCTCCACTTTGATTTCTTCAACGGGAGCCTCTGGATCTAACCAAATTTCTCCTTCCGGTTCTTTGGCGTCCGGCGGATTGCTACCGTGCAGGCTTAACACATAACTCGCTACTTGTGCCATCTCAGAGGGTTTAAGATCAGCTTTCCAAGAGACCATTCCTTTTCCGGGTCTTCCACCTTCAGAAATCGTTCTAAAGACATTTTTAATGCCCCCACCCAAGATCCAATGATCATCGGTTAGGTTTGGGCCAATACCTCCGGCACCAGACACCTTATGACAGGCCGCACAGTTACCTTCAAAAATGCTTTTGCCAGAATTTAGGTCGCTTACTTCGGTTAGCAATTGAACCGTGTTCACGTCTACCAGATCCTTAGCCGTTCTTTTATATGCTTCAATATCTAATTTGGCCTGTGCCACTGCAGCTTTATATTCATCTTCTTGGCTGTAATCGTCAAATACCTCAAAACGCACCAGGTAGATAGCGGCAAAAACAATTGTTGCGTAAAAGCCGTACACCCACCATGGTGGTAAATTGTTGTCTAATTCTCGAATCCCATCATAATTGTGGTCCAATATAATTTCCCCTTCTTCTTCAATAGGTTTTCCACCCACCAGTTTTTTGTAGGTGTCTCTAAGCCACTTAAATTGATTGCTTTTGGCCAACCATTGCGATTTATCGTATTTAGCCTTAGCCTCTGCGTTCAGGGTTTTATAAAGTACATTTTCTAAGGCCCCTATGCTTATTTCTATAGCAATATAAATGAGCACGACCACAGCGAGCACTGCCCAAAGCCAAGGGAGTTCAACGAATATCGAATCTTCGCCCGTGGTGCCTACATAATTTAAAAACAGATACCCAAATAGTGCAAAACCAAGGATTCGTAAAATTGATTTGGTACTTCTCATAATTCAAATGGGTTTTGGTTAGTGCTATCTTCTTGTAGCGGGATGTTGCTTACTTCCTTGATATGTGCTTTTTTAGCGGTAAACACCCACCAAAAGAGCGCCACAAAAAAGATGAAGAATATCAGTAGTGAGATGATAGGATATATGGCTACCCCATCAATATTTTCAAGATTTCCTTTTACAAATTTCAACATGGCTTATTCGTTTAAGTTTATGGCAGTTTCTATGTCCTCTGTGGGTACTTTTATGTCGGTTCCAAGTCGTTGCAGGTATGCAATCAGAGCGACTACCTCACGATTGCGCATTTCTATAAACGCTTCTCCGTTTTCCTGTGCATATTGCTTGTCGGCTTCATAGGTTTTTGCAAAATCTGGGTCGGAATACAAATTCTCCTCGATTTGCGTGCCTTGCTCCAACATCCAAGATTGGGCGCGTTCAATTTCGTCTTCCGTATAGGGTACCCCCAAGGTGACCATGGCCTCCATTTTCTTTTCGGTTTGGCTTTTGTCCAATTCATTCGATATTAACCATTTATAGGAAGGCATAATAGAACCCGAAGACGTACTCTGCGGATCATAAAAATGATTCAAATGCCAGTTGTCGCTATACTTTTGTCCGATGCGATGTAAATCCGGCCCGGTACGTTTACTTCCCCAGAGGAAGGGGTGATCATATACAAATTCACCGGCTTTTGAATATTCACCATAGCGTTCCACTTCACTTCTGAAAGGTCGTACCATTTGAGAATGGCAGGCATTACAGCTTTCACGGATATAGATATCACGCCCTTCGAGTTCCAGTGGGGTGTACGGTTTTACACTCGAAATCTTTGGTACATAATCATCTACCATCAGTGAAGGCATGATTTGCACAATACCACCGATAAGAATGGCAATGGTAGCATAGATGGTCAATTTCACAGGTCGTCTTTCTAACCAAGTGTGCCATCCTTCTTTTACGGTTCTCTTCTTGGTGACACGTGATAGCGGAGCGGCTTCCGCCAATTCGTCGGTAACGTTGCTCCCTGAACGTGCCGTTTTATAAGCATTGTAAACTCCGATACAAGCACCAACAATGTAAAGACTACCCCCAATGGCACGCATCCAAT
>JAWWCH010000361.1:0-2812 GCA_033720575.1 Marinirhabdus sp. | reverse complement strand
GGGAAGTACGCCCAAAGCCTTCATTAAAGATAAAGCTGCAGAAGATGGTGTAGGAAATGATCAGTTTTTGGGAGAAATACGGGTAGGAGCGGTCTACGTAAATATTGCATACCGTGACCACGAGTTCGTGGATGGTGATCGGATACGCGTGTTCCTGAACGGTGATGTGGTACGTTCTGATGTAAGCCTGAATGGTAGTTTTGACGGATTTGACGTTCCGCTTCAAAAAGGGCCCAATAAAATAGTTTTCCAAGCGCTCAACCAAGGTTCATCAGGGCCAAATACAGCAGAATTACACGTGTACGATGATAAGGGCCGTATCGTTTCTGCGAAAGAATGGATTCTTCTCACTGGTAAAAAAGCCACCATCATAGTCATTCAAGAATAGTAGCATTATTTTTCGTCTAACTATTGCTGATTTCAAAAATGTAAAGTATATTTGTCATATAGTAAAGTAAACTTTATTTTATGTAAAGTTTGTTTAATATATAAATTCGTACCGATGAAATCAATACAAGACTGTGAAGCTCGAAAAATAGATAAGCTTTTAAATTTTAGATTACCGCACTACGCCAAAAAAATAGGATGGATCCTATGTCTCTTGTCGTTAGGGACTATTTTGTCTTTGAAGTTCATCGATGGGGACTGGACGATATTAAAAGTAATTTTAAAACGACTGATTTTAGTTTCTTTGTTTATTGTAGTATTAGCCCGAGAAAAAGTCGAAGATGAGCGACTACAGCACATCAGGGCTAAAACATTTTCGCTCACCTTTTTATTCAGTGCCATTTATATCCTCATACAGCCTGTCATTAATACCATTGTGGGAAGTATATTGGGAAAAGAACAAGATGTATTTCAAGATTTAGGAGATTTCGTAATTCTGTGGTTCATGCTCGTGGTGTACCTCACATTCTTTCATTTTGCTAAAAAGAGGGATTGATGAAGAATACCATAAAAGTGGAACGCGCCATCTTAGATCTGACCCAAGGCGAATTGGCAGAACGCATCGGGGTATCAAGGCAAACTATTAATTCAATTGAAGCCAATAGATATGTACCTTCAACCGTATTGGCCCTAAAGCTTTCAGCAATATTTAAGAAGCCTGTCAATGATTTTTTTATGTTGACTGAAGACGATTAGTACTCTGGTTGAAAGGGCACCACTGCTCCGGCTTTCATTCCTGAAATGGTTTCAGAGCCAATGCGATACCGTACCAAACGCAAAGTAGGGAAGCCCACTGCCGCCGTCATCTTTCGTACTTGCCTGAACTTGCCCTCGGTAATGGTGATGCTGATCCATGAAGTGGGACCATGGCGCTCATCACGAATAGGTTTTCCGCGTGCCGGTAGGTTTGGAACCCCAAGACGCTCAACTTTGCAAGGCAAAGTGGTATAGCTAGATTGATTCACTGCAATAGAAACACCCAATCGTAATGCTGATATCGCTTCGTCCGAAATAAACCCGTCTACCTGTGCATAATATTCCTTTTCAACACCGCTGCCGCAAATGTGATATGAAAAATTACCGTCGGTTGTTAGAAACAACAATCCTTCACTAGGTTCGTCCAATCGGCCCACAGCCATCGTGCCTTCAGGAAAGTCAAAGAGACTTCCCAGCAATCGTTTCTTTCTGGCATGAACATCATTGGTAATAAACTGACTCACATAGCCATAAGGCTTGAATAATTTATAATAGAAATGTGTAGTTGTACTCATAGAAAGCTATTGCAAACCTAATACTTCTGGAGAAAACCAAGAACTATATATTTTTCAACTATTTTTACAAAAAACAATAGCGATGCCTCTTACCAATAACGATATCATGAAAAAACTTCGGGTAGCCCATAAGTTAAGGGATGACGAAATTGTGACCATTTGTAAATTGGTCGATTTCAATGTGACCAAAAGTGAGATCAATGCTATATACCGGAATCCAGACCACCCAAAGTATATGGAATGTGGCGACCAATTTCTTCGGAATTTTCTAAACGGACTCATCGTTCATTTAAGAGGTCCGATGCCCGAGAAGCCAAATAACAAATAGATCAATCGGCCACTGTTGCTTCAGAAACAATGAAGGGATACGCTTTTTGTGTGTCTATTAAATCCTGTTCTGTAAGTGCATCTATAGCTTTTCCAAATTTTTGGGATGCATACCGCAACCGAAGCGATTTATAGGCCTTGGTAAGTTCGTCTTGCACGGCGATAAAACTACTGTATGGGGTATTTCTATGGCTGCTCAATGAAATTACCGCTTTGCTAGGATGCACAGATGCCGTAGGCAGCTGTTTACCTTCACAATATGAACAAGATCCGTTGCCATTGTTATCAATAAATTCGGTTACTGCAGACTTGATGTCAGATAATGCCAAAACCTCTTGATTCAGCATGTATTCACCGGAAGCATTGATGTGAATTCGAAGCATATTCCGTTCAGCGATTTTGGTGGAGCAATCTTTAGTTTTACAATCGTCTGGAAGTTTTCGAACAATACCTTTTTCTTGTGAAATGGTGGAAGAAGCTAGAAAGAATAGCAATAGTAAAAAGGCGATATCTGCCATACTCCCTGCGCTAATCGTTGATGGTGTGCGAGATGCTTTCATAATAAATGGTTTTAGTGAGTAAAACCTACCCCAATAAAAGTGCCATTTTACATATGAAGTGTATTTCTCGCTAAAATCAAATAACAACAGGAACGTGTAATGGTCTCAATATCTGTTTCCTACGCGTTGGTAAACCGCCACGCAACAATACGTGTCTTTTTTGAACCGTGTTCCATTTCCAATGTTCTGTACTCAGCGCCCAACTTT
>JAWWCH010000360.1:0-2812 GCA_033720575.1 Marinirhabdus sp. | reverse complement strand
GAGCATATTGCCAAGGCGATGAATGCCAAAATGGGGGTGAGTTTTAGAGGCTTCGACATTAATGTATATCCTATTCGACATCCAAATTGTTATAAAAGGGTTTGGCAGAATGTGGATAAGGTGCACAGTATTTCAAACTATTTGCATGAAAAGGCATTGGGCTACGGACTCCCATCTGAATTGCCATATGCAAGAATACCCCCCGCCGTTGTAATTGACAACCTACCCAACACCACTGAATCCAATTCAGAAATACTACAAATCACAACCATCGCTAGACTGAGTTGGATCAAAGGAATTGATGTGGCCCTATCTGCGATGCAATTGCTAAAGGCATCAGGGGTGAAAATTCAATATCACATTATTGGTGATGGCATTCAAAAAGAATGGGAACGCTATCAATTTCAAGTGTATGAGCAAGAACTTCAAGATGAGGTGGTGTTCCATGGAAAGCTCTCGCACGCTGAAACCTTGACACGTTTGGCAGCAACAGACCTATACGTACAATCTAGTTGGAATGAAGGTTTCTGCAATGCGGTCTTGGAAGCGCAGGCACTAGGGAAATTGGTAATAGTGAGCAATGTTGGCGGACTACCCGAAAATATTGAGGACGGACAAACCGGCTGGTTATTTCCGGTAGGCGATGCCCATGCCCTGGCCCATCAGATACAATACTGTTTGGAACTTCCCAAGTCTGAAAAGGAAAAAGTAGCCAAACAAGCCCAACAACGGGTACGGCAACACTTCAATATTGAAAAGCAACAACGCGAATTTGTTTCGTTTTATACTGAAGCGCTATGATACAGGTTTTTGTGTGTGGTACGATACATCCTAAGCGGGCACATGTATTTCCGTTGTTGAAACCCTTCGAAAAGACAGATGGATATACCGATGCACAGCGACATGAGCGCTACGGTATTTCAGAAAAAGAACTCAATTTTGTAACTCAAATAGAAGAAGCCGATGTCGTGGTCCTGCCCATGTCTTGGAACTTTTACCACGCTACCCAAACCTTAGAAATTGCTAATTCGGCCGTACAAGCGGCGCAAGTGGCTCAAAAGCCAGTAGTTTCGTTTGTTGTAGGCGATTTCGGAGTGAAAGTTCCGTACTTCGATAACCTGGTGGTATTTCGAACGAGTGGAAATCGTAGCAGCTTACCAAATACGCATAGGGGACTGCCTGTCTTTATCAAAGATCCACTTAAGAACATCTATGATACAAAGGACGTTTTCTTAAGACACTATACGCCACAACCAACGGTTGGTTTTTGCGGACAAGCTAACGGAAATAGTCTCAATGCCTTAATAGAAACAGGGGCAACACTGGCTCGAAACATGAAATCGTATTTGGGTGTGAGTCCAACCGATCCACAAACAGTGATGTCAACTTCCCATCTGCGTGCGTCCATATTGCAACTGTTGGAAGGGCATGATCAGGTAAATACGCGCTTTATTCGGAGAAAAAAATATAGGGCCGGGGCAACTACAGAGACTAGCCGAAAAAAGACCACCCAAGAATTTTACGATAATATGAAGGATAGTGACTATGTGGTTTGCGTGAGGGGCGCAGGAAATTTTTCTGTACGTCTTTACGAAACGTTGGCTATGGGGCGAATTCCAGTTTTTGTTGACACGGATTGCCTATTGCCGCTCCGCGATCATGTAGATTGGAAACAACATGTAGTTTGGGTTGATTACAAAGACCGAAAGCAGGTTGCAGAAAAAGTGATTACCTTTCACCAAGCACTCTCAGAACATCAATTTGAAGCGATGCAACGTAAAAACCGTGCACTCTGGAAAGATAAATTAACTTTGGGGGGCTTTTTTAAATCATTTGTCAATGAACTCGATTAGAGCACATATTTATAATTGGGTGCCTAAAACATGGCGCAGACGACTTGGGAAATCGAAAATGCTCAAGCCGCTACGCGATTTGTTTTTCAGAAGCAAAACAGGCTTTAGGGAGCATACGGTCACAGTTAATAGAAACTACGAAGGATATGCCGTTTCGTTTCAGTTTGTAAGTGGGATTCAGATTGCGGTGAAAGCAGAGACAAAAGGATTGGAGAATACGCTGTTACGAAACTCAATCAAACTTTTAAAAGAATTTAAACCCCGTGAGGGCGATGATTATTACATTGCCGATGTAGGCGCTAATTTTGGCTATTTGAGTTTGGTCTGGTCACAATCTGTGGCAAAAAATGGAACGATAACGGCCTTTGAGCCACACCCCAAAATTGCCAATTCACTTCAAAAATCCATAGCCAAAAATGGAAGCTCCTCTATCATTGACCTACATAACGTAGCAGTAGGAAAAGAAAAAGGCAGCGTGGAAATATCCTTATTGAGTACTACCTCAAATACCGATAAAGAAGTGATCGGGGAAAATCAATCGGCTTCGGTAGCCCGTATTGAAATGGTAGCGTTAGATGATTTTTTCTCCACTGCAGACCGGTTAGATATGATCAAGATTGATGTGGATGGTATTGAACTCCAGATCTTGGAAGGCGCTGCAAATGTTTTGAAGCACTTGAGACCCATTGTTATTGTTGAAGCAAATGGCAATTTTAAAATTCTCGAATTTTTAGTGGACATGAACTACACTCTGTTGGACATGAACTTGCGGCCCTTTGCCAAAGATAGATTACCACCGAACATATTTTGTATCCCTAAATAAAACCTGTGCTGTTTAATTCGCTAGACTTCGCCATTTTTTTACCTATAGTTTTTCTGCTCTATTGGTGGGTGAGCGGCAAGCATGTGAAATTACAGAACTTGGTGTTGGTGATCGCCAGTTATATTTTTTATGGTTG
>JAWWCH010000359.1:0-2817 GCA_033720575.1 Marinirhabdus sp. | reverse complement strand
GACCTGATCGTCGAGGAAGAGGTACTGGGCACCGAGAGCTTCGATATCTCGAGCCTGAGCATGTACCCGAACCCTGCCACCGACCATGTGGTGCTGGGCAACCCTCAGACCATACCTTTAAAAGATGTGGCCATCTACGATTTGACCGGACGATTGGTGAAGCAGGTGGATGCGGAAAACATGGGCACTGAGCTCACCATCGATATCTCTGAACTGGCGAGTGCGACCTATCTGTTCCTGGTCAATACCGAGAGCGGATCACAGCTCAACTTCCAGATCGTGAAGGAATAACGTATAATTCACTCTAAGTAATAAAGCCCTCTTACAAAATTATAAAAGAGGGCTTTTTATTTAGGTCTTTTTTTGTGCTGAACGCACTTAGGTGTAAAGTAATTGGCGGAATGAAGACAACAAGTTATTGTGCGCCGTAGGGCCCGATACTTGTATTAAAACACTGCCTAGGATTTAAATGGGCCTTCCATAGAGGACCAACTATTTCTCATCTTGCTCCATTTTTAGCACTGATCTCTAGTTGCTCTGCATTTGGGAGATTTACAACTGGGGGTTCAACGGCCTTAGTTTTTTTGGTAACCATGGTATCTGGAGAATCGGAAGAATACAATGCTTGCTCTTTTGATTGTCCGTAAAATTCTGGTGTGATGTACTTATCTTTTCTAGGACCTTTTTTAAGTGGCTCTGGATCCCGAGCTTCCGGATGTTGTTGCATGTAGGCGTCATTACGTTCGGCTATGATGAGCCAAGATACCTTTGCTCCAGCCTGACCTGCAACAACAAAGGTGTTGCCTTCAATTTCTTGGACTACATAAGGTGGTTGTGGTGAACCTATTGAGGTGAGCTGATAGCTAACATTTCGGTTTATGGCTTCAAAATAATCCGGTAATTGTACCGTCGCCATACCATTGCTATCCAAAGCAACAACGCCGCGATACATGTTCAATACCTCATCTGATTCAATAGAAAAATGCTTTAAAAACTTATTCCCCGGATCAAGAGGATTATCGGCGATAAAGGTCTTGGCGCCTGTAGCACCAAAATCACCATTTGAAAAGATTCCATACCAATTGCCTTGGCCAAGTACCCCAATACCATAACCTGTAGTAGGAGTAGACCCTCCGTACACCCCAACGTGATCATCCACATCTGTACCTTGATAGGCAAATTCCCCAACGCGGATAGTGCCTGTAATTGCATTGCTGTTATTATAGCCGTAGACTGCACCAGCCTGTCCTGAATGGGCAATTTGAAGACCTCGATTCGTGTTATTAGTTCCGGAAATGTTAATCTGACTACCGAAACCTTGCGTGCCCGCATGATTAATAACCAATCCGCTTGCTATTGTAGTTGATTCCATGTTAACTTGAAGCCCATGGGCATTGCCGCCATTTCCAGATTGATAAAAAAAGCCAGTAGCTGCATTGCTGGTCGACAATAAATTCTCGGCATATATTGCTCTGTTCGTTCCTTGATTTCGAATGTATACGGCGGAAAAAGGATTAGAAGTTTCAGAGTGGTTAACTTCTAATGCAGGTTGCGTGGAGTTTGCATGAACGATGTCAACTTGAGCGCTAGGGTTTGTTGTTCCAATTCCTACTTGGGCAACACTATAATTTGGAATAAAAAGGATTGAGCAGAAAAGGAGAGGGTAAACGAGGAGTTTCATAAGCCTGATATTTGGAGGATTAAAGATACGAATTGTAAAGTGACCAATAAAATATGTACAGTTTCAAAGCTTGTAAACCAATTTGTTATGGCGAATCTGAAGATGTTGTAGTTCTATATAAACCCAAGAGAGGGGAGATTATAAGTGGAAAAAACCACTGGCAGAAAAAACCCCTTCCAAACGCAAGATTGAAAGAGGTCTAAGATGGTAAAAGGAGGTTGTTATTTTACTCTTGCCTGAAATTCTGATATTACATCAGAATAGCTCCGTAGTACACGGTCCCATTCTTTGTAAAGCTCATCACTCTTCACGCTCGTCAATGGTTGCCCTGATGACTCACTAATTAGTTTTACTTTGAACACTAATGGGTCTGTCGAAGATTCTTTAACGATAATCCGTGTGCGAACCGTATTTTGCTTGAAGGTTTTTAACGACCATGCTGTTCTTAAATACCCTGTTTCCTTATCGGTCATTTCGATCACGTCGATATAAGAAAGAACGATTTGATTCATCAATTTCCACGCGGTATCTTTATCCATGTTGTTGACTGCCAACTCTATATCAACATTGGCAATATCGGTTTGTACCGAAGCATCATACGAATCGTCACGTAGCATTTCAACATAGTGGTTTTTAGGAGGCTTGGAATGTCCTTTTTTGTTGCAGAATTCAATTTTGTCTTCTAGAAAACCAATTTTCCGTGTGATCACCGTAACACAGCCGTCATTTGGAACTACGATTTCAGCCGAACCTTTTCCTACCAACCTTCCATTGAGGTAGATTTCAGCGTCGGTTTCCGAAACACCAATTTGAACTTTCTTTTTTCCAACGAATGTTGTGGTAGTGCTTTCAGTGTTTGCGGCTTGGGTTTCATGTAATCCGAAAACAGAAAGGCATACCAATAGTAAGATTTTTTTCATAGTAATTGAGATTGGTTAGTACATTGATTTTTTAAAGATATAAAAAACCTCAACTTAAGGGAAGTATAATTGGTTTATATTCAATTTGATACGAAATATACCCAATACTGGGTAATAGTTTTACAGGTGCTCACGCTTAAATTGTTTGAATCAGAACGTTATCGAAGAAGTACTTAGACGAGAATTGGGTATCTTTATTTTTCAAAAATGAACTGT
>JAWWCH010000358.1:0-2826 GCA_033720575.1 Marinirhabdus sp. | reverse complement strand
GCGCCTGCCCCTTTGCTCACCACTTTTTTCACCGGGCAACCAAAATTGATGTCGATAATATCAGGACCGCTGGCCTCCACAATCTCCACACTTTGGAGCATCGATTCTAGATTGGCACCAAAAATCTGAATCCCCACGGGGCGTTCCTTCTCGTAGATATCCAACTTCATGACACTTTTAGCGGCATCGCGAATCAATCCTTCCGAAGAAATAAATTCAGTATACACCACATCGGCGCCTTGCTCTTTACAAAGTGCACGAAAAGGCGGGTCGCTTACATCCTCCATAGGCGCAAGCAACAATGGAAACTCCCCAACATCTATATCACCAATCTTAGCCATAACTGTGTCCGTTCACACGGGACTGTGTTTAAATTTGTTCAAAATTTGGTACAAAAATACTGATAAAACTAGGATTGTCGGTTTCAGCACCAAAAAACTAGCTTTTTAAAGTATATTTGCCGTGGAATAATTGACTATGAAGAACATCCGAAATTTTTGCATCATCGCCCACATTGATCACGGCAAGAGTACCTTGGCCGATCGATTATTGAGTGCGACTGGTTCAGTGACTGCCCGAGAAGAGCAGGCACAATTGTTAGACAATATGGATTTGGAGCGTGAGCGCGGTATTACCATTAAGAGCCACGCCATCCAAATGGAATATAAATACAAAGGGGAAGATTATATCTTGAACCTTATTGATACGCCGGGTCACGTGGACTTCTCTTATGAAGTTTCCCGAAGTATTGCGGCCTGTGAAGGTGCTCTGTTAGTGGTAGATGCCGCACAGAGCATTCAGGCGCAGACCATTTCAAATTTGTATTTGGCGCTTGAAAATGATTTGGAAATCATTCCTGTGCTGAACAAAGTAGATCTACCTTCGGCAAACCCTGAAGAAGTTACCGATGATATTGTAGACCTTTTGGGCTGTGACCCCGAAGAAGTAATTCCTGCCAGTGCAAAAACTGGTATCGGAATTGACGAAATTTTAGCAGCCATTATCGAACGTGTTCCAGCACCCAAAGGCAACCCTGATGAGAGCTTACAGGCCCTGATCTTTGATTCGGTGTACAATCCTTTTCGTGGAGTGGAAACCTATTTTCGGGTCTTGAACGGTGAAATCAAAAAAGGACAACACATTAAGTTCATGGCAACGGGTAAAACCTATTATGCCGATGAAGTGGGTACGCTAAAGTTGAAGCAGCAACCCAAACAAGTGATCAAGACCGGTGATGTGGGGTACCTCATCACAGGTATCAAAGAAGCGGTGGAAGTAAAAGTGGGAGACACCATTACCGACGCCAAATCGCCTACCACCAACATGATTGAAGGCTTTGAAGACGTAAAACCTATGGTATTTGCTGGAATTTATCCGGTAGATACCGAAGATTACGAAGAGCTTCGCGCTTCCATGGAAAAATTACAACTCAATGATGCATCTTTGGTGTTCCAACCAGAGAGTTCAGCAGCCTTGGGCTTCGGTTTTCGTTGTGGATTCTTGGGTATGTTGCACTTAGAGATCATTCAGGAGCGATTGGAACGTGAGTTTGACATGACCGTGATCACTACGGTTCCTAACGTATCGTATCACGCCTATACCAACCGCGAACCCGATGAAATTGTTTTGGTGAACAACCCAAGTGATTTGCCAGAACCCTCGTCTTTGAATCGTGTGGAAGAGCCATTCATTAAAGCCACCATTATTACAAAATCAGACTTTGTAGGTTCAGTGATGTCATTGTGTATAGAAAAGCGCGGACAAATTACCAACCAAACCTACCTGACCACAGAACGTGTGGAGCTTTGTTTTGATATGCCTTTGGCTGAAATCGTTTTCGATTTTTACGACCGTCTGAAAACCGTTTCTAAAGGTTACGCGTCGTTCGATTACTCTCCTATTGGAATGCGTGCTTCAAAATTGGTGAAGGTAGATGTGCTTCTGAATGGAAACACCGTTGATGCCCTTTCTGCCCTATTGCACCAAGACAATGCGTACGATATTGGTAAAAAGATGTGCGAAAAACTGCGACAGCTTATTCCGCGGCAACAATTTGATATTCCGATACAGGCGGCCATTGGAGCAAAGATTATTGCCCGTGAGACGGTTAAAGCCTTGCGTAAAGACGTTACTGCCAAATGTTATGGTGGTGATATTTCGCGAAAGCGTAAACTGTTGGAAAAGCAGAAAAAAGGGAAAAAGCGTATGCGTGCCGTAGGTAATGTGGAAATTCCGCAGGAAGCGTTTATGGCGGTATTGAAGCTAAACGATTAAAAAACTTCTAGCAATTTTTTGGGCATTCCCCCGCCCCGATAGCTATCGGGGTATCGGGGTCGGGTCTTCCGCTGTATCCGCCAATCGGCTTGGCGGGATGCCGCTGCAACCCCTAATGCAAACGAATGTGCACGAACAGCAGCTTATGCGTTAGGGATTGAGCCTAGGTAGAAATTTTATCCTCCACAACTGGCGCCCGCAGCCACCAAATCGTCTAGGTAGACTTCGTAATTTGTACCTGTATCTTCGCCATTAACTGACGCATTTCCATTCGATTCTTTGCAGAGTTCGAATTCTGGGGTTTGCTCAGAACTACAAAAACGGCAAGTGCGCTCGTCATCATTTCCACAAGAAATCAGGGTGATAGAAAAGATACATATTGTGGCTAGATATTTCATAAGGTTATGGTTTCAGAAGTAAAACGCTAAAGTAAGGTGATTATTTTGGACGTGATTCTAGCACTGAGGAAATTTCGTGATACATGAATTAATGTGTTCCGATCATGACCCAGATTTGACGTTAAAATAATCGAGCACCCGCAAGCTTGTGAGT
>JAWWCH010000357.1:0-2831 GCA_033720575.1 Marinirhabdus sp. | reverse complement strand
CTAAGGCTAGAAACACGAATAAATATTCTACGGAAAGAAAACCTTGTAGGAACGTTAGCAGTTGAATACTTAGAATCGTAATAGAAAACCCGATACAATTCACGATGGTCAGTGCAGTAGCTTTGTGTTTCGGACTTGCATTTTGAGCCACTAAGGTAGAAAACATGGGCGAATCTGCAATCACCGCCACCCCCCATAGCAGAAGGACGCCAATAAATAAAGGCCAATTTAGCCAGATCAGCAATGGGGCGCTCAGACAACACAACCCAGAAATGATTAAGGAAATTCGGGCTATTGATATGGTCTGAAATCGCGCTGATAATAACCCCGCTGCAATACATCCCAAAGCACCAATAGCAATGATCACAAAAGCCCAATAGGAAATACTGAGCTGTATAACTTTATGTGTATTGGCATAAGCCGTCAACAAAACCGGTACAAAAGTCCAGAATGCATAGAGTTCCCACATATGTCCGAAGTATCCAAAGGCAGCCTTTTTAAACGATGTGTTTTGAAAAACCACCTTAACCGCTTTAATGTCTAATTGGAAGGCGGCTTGACGGTACGGACCGTCAGGCACGGAGACCATCAGTAACGTTCCGCCTAAAATAGCAATACCAGAGATGAGCCACACCACTGCCTGCCATGATACAGTAAAGGAGATTCCCTGTAGCGCATGTGGGAAGGCAGTACCCAAGACCAATGCACCAACTAAAAATCCCAATGATTTCCCAAGACCTTGATCAAAATAATCGGCTGCTATTTTCATTCCAACCGGGTATATGCCAGCCAAGAAGAAACCAGTTACAAATCGAATCCCTATCAACGAAAGTAACGTATTACCAGTCCACAATATACCCAAATTTGAGAATGCGCCCAGTAGCGCGCATGCAAAAAACACTCTTGAAGGGGATACCCGATCTGCAATCGTGAAAATTGAGAAGAGTAAGGTGCCACTGATAAACCCAAACTGTACGGCAGATGTTAAATGCCCCAACGCATTAGCCTGAAGCCCAAAATGCGTACTGAGTTGGGTGAGAATGCCGTTACCTGCAAACCACAAAGAGGTACAGCAAAATTGTGCAAAAATAATAGTGGGTAGAACAAGTTTTTGGCGCCACATAGCGCTTCGAAAGTAGTACTTTTTACTCTAAACTATCGAATTCTACAAATTCATATTCTGGTGAGGCTTCAAAAAGATCGCGCAATATAGCAGCATGACCATTTCCAATTATGACCATGATTCGATCTTCAGGATTTTCGGTAATACCAATGATATTTCTAAATATCCGAAGATTACGATTGTACCACCAAATAGAGAGGTAGTCTGCCCCTTGATTGTTGTCAGACTTGAAGCTGCCCAACAAATAAATTCCGTACCCGTATTGATGGTTTTCTTCAGAATTTATGTATTTGAAGTATTCTGTGAGATTGGTTTTTGGAATGATTTTATCGTCGTAAGCCATCCATTTTTCGAAGCCACCCCAAAGCGGATCCTTATATTCCCAATCTACCTCACCTACTATGGATTTGAGAAAGATGGAATCCTTTTTATACAAATCTTGACTCATGGAATACGAATTCACCTGATACAAGGTGTCCAGTTGCAGATCTGATGCCACGTGCATCGCCAATTGATAGCGTTCATCTCTTTTATCCCGGTGCTGGCCTTCTTTATATTCACGTAGCTTTTTAGTGGCATCCCAGTTCGGGTTTGCCTCAATGGCAATCTTGGTAGGTTTAAATTTTTTGATGTATTCCACCAGTTCGGTGACTTCCGATTTTTTGGGTTCTTTCAACACATCTATTTTATCATCTTCCGCCGTTTTGTGTTCGTCTAGACCAAGATAGTCAAAATGAAATGTACCTACCACCAGGACTTTTGCGCGTTCCGAAGGAAAGAAGGTTGCCGGCGATTTCAGTTCGGTTATAGGTGTTGTTGGATTCGCTTCCGAAGAAGTTGTCGTGTTCGTTTCTTTTGTGTTACAAGCAAAAAGAAACAGAAGTAGGGGTAGGAGAATGATTTTTTTCATGAGATCGATTGTTTTATTAAAGATAGACCTCAAGCCATATTGTTACAGGGTTTCGTAACGAATCATAAGAAGAGTTCAATTAGCTGAAAATGTTAAATTATGTTAAATTACTACTTTGTATAGCATAGTACTGTAACAATATTTTGGTTTGTTCGTCTATTTAGTAAGAACCTTTAAAACTATAAAAATGAGAACTTTAGACAGCAATGCATTATCAGCAAGAGTAAGACACTCAAAAGCGTATACTTGGAATAGCAAACGTAGATATCGCTAAAAAACAATCTATTCAATCAACAAAACAACGAACCAGTATCATGAAAACGATCTCAAAACTATGGAGAGGAATCAAGGGGGTAAGTCCAGAGCGCAATTGCTTTACACTATCCGACCTGAGAGTGGAGGAAAACCTTGGGGATCCTTTAATCAAGAAATTAGATTACAAAATGATGTAATCGAAATTTAATTCATCAATCAATTGAAAGCTGCATTGGACTAATCAACCCGTGCAGCTTTTATTTTTTATCGTCTTTTGAAAATCGGAAAGATGGGGCTTGATAATCCTTTGGCAAATAATCTTCTGGAATGGTAGATTGGTTGCCATCTCTAGCGGCGCGATAGTGCGGCGATAGAATTTCTATGCCTTGCTCGTTACAGACGTCCTGAATGTTTTGATGCAGGTTGCTATAAATAATGGCCTGCTTGTTGGCCTCGCGAATGTAAGCGTTGATTTGATAAGCCACGTAGAAATCTTCCAAGCTGGTCTGTAAAACGAATGGTGCGGGTTCTTCGAGCACCAAT
>JAWWCH010000356.1:0-2837 GCA_033720575.1 Marinirhabdus sp. | reverse complement strand
GTCTGAAAGTTGCTTGAGCTTTTCCAAGGCTTCGGAAGGCGAAAAAGCGCCGTTGGCATCTACCCGAAGTTCGATTTCATCAGGAGAAAACTCGGAACGTATGCTTTCTAGCAATTCCAATTCAGTTGAAAAATCGATTGCGCCAATTTTCATTTTAATACAACTGAAACCAGACGCTAGTTTTTCTGAAATCTGTTGTCTCATGAACGTTTTGTCACCCATCCAAACCAATCCATTTATGGGAATAGATTGGTTTCCTTCTGAAAACGGAGACCTAAAAAGTTGAAACGGATCGGTGTCTTCTAGAGACCGAAGCGCAGTTTCCAGTCCGATCTGAATGGCAGGAAAGTCAATCAATTCGTCATGAAGATCTGTAATGCCCTCATGAAGCTGATTGCAAGTCCATACTAATTTCTTCTCAAAAGCAGGCGTATCATCATAGCTCAAGCCGCGAAACATACCACATTCACCTATGCCCCAGCGGTCACCATCTTTTAAAATTAATAACCACGTATCCTTTGTCTTGAGTGTACCTCGTGAGGTGCCCGCAGGTCTTTTAAAATTTAGGGTATAGGTCTTAAAATAGGCTTCCATAGATGCAGCAAATTACACATTTGTGCGACAACTACTGAGATTGGATTTTGAAAAGTTAGTGCTACAACGTGATCGATTCTCCGATATCGAGCAACATCAAATCTTTTCCTGCCTCGTAGAATTTTCGTTTGGCTTCGTCATGGTCAATTTCTATATATCCGAAGGTATCGTAATGTACACCTAAAATTTTGTCACATTCTACAAAATTACTCGCGATGATGGCATCGTCCACTCCCATGGTAAAATTGTCACCTATTGGCAAGATGGCCAAATCCAAGGTTGCACTCATCGGGATCAGTTTCATGTCCATGGTCAACGCGGTATCACCAGCGATATAGATGGTTTTGTGTTCACCTTCAATTACGAATCCGCCTGGCTGCCCACCGTAACTACCGTCCGGAAACGAACTGGTATGAATGGCATTTACGTATTTTACGTTACCAAAATCGAATTGCCAACTACCCCCATGGTTCATCGGGTGCACATCAAAACCTTTATCGCCATAATGATTCGCGATCTCGTAATTACTCACGATAGTAGCACCGGTATTTTTTGCAATGGCTTCGGCATCTAAAATATGGTCTTGATGGGCATGGGTGAGCAAAATGTAATCTGCTTTCAGATCGTTGATATCAATTTTGTCTTTGGCAAGGTTATTTCCTGTTATAAAAGGATCAACGAGGATGTGGCTTCCGCCCATCTCAATTCCTAAACTATTTTGACCGTAAAATGTAATCTTCATGCGCTTAAATTTTCTTTTAAAATTACAGTTTGTATTGCAGGAAACTGTTAAAAAAATCCGAAAGTCTCGATGTTCAGAGCCGAAGTGTTCAATTTATAGATACGATCAGACGTACGCTATGCTCACAAAAAACAAAAGGGCGTAAAGAAACGTGCTAAGCGCTACTTTTTTAAGCTCAGGGTCCAACCGTCTAGGCTCCTTGTTTTTCCAAACCACCACTGCGTTGGAAGCTAAAGGTAAAAAGGCAATTAGCGGTACATATAAGATCCAAGATGACGAGGTAAGAAGGTTATATAGACAGGCGCTACCAAATGCGACAAAGAGTAAAACGGTGTGATAGCTTTTTACCTTGTGTTCTCCAAGATAAACGGCCAAGGTATTTTTATTGACTTTCGCATCGGCCAAGCGATCTCGCATGTTGTTCAAATTAAGTACTGCTGTACTTAACAAACCGATGGTAATGGCCGGTAATACGATATAATTTGAGATGCTTTGGGTATAAAGAAAATAGCAGCCTACTACCCCCACCAGACCAAAAAAGATAAAGACAAATAGATCGCCCAAAGCGCGATACCCATAGGCTCTCTTCCCAACCGTATAGGTAATAGCGGCAACAATGGCGGCAATTCCAAGGTTAAAAAAGACCAAGGACAAAATAAACTGTTCATTTCCAAATGCGGTAAATATGAGTAGGCTGGCAATAAATAAGGTAAGGATTGCCGTAACGACCATTCCATATTTGAGCTCTTTAGCCGTGAGAATACCGCTTTGCATGGCACGAGCCGGACCGATGCGATCTGCATTATCTGTACCTTTCACTCCATCGCCATAATCGTTCGCAAAGTTTGACAAGATCTGAAACCCTAAGGTGGTGAGCATCGCTAATACCATAATGCTCGTATTGAAAGCATCAACCCGCATTGCAGCTGCACTGGCCACAATGATTCCAGACATAGAAAGTGGTAAGGTTCGCAATCTAGCGGCTGAGATCCAAGCCTTAATTTTCTTCATTCTACTTCGCTTTGAGACCGCAAAAATACATGAAAAAAGAAAAGCCACCTACTAGAGGTGGCTTACTATAGTTTCAACTCAAAAGAGTACTACTTGATGATGAGTCTTTTGGTCACTCCTTCTTCATTTGAAACTAAATAGATACCTGCATTTAACGTTTGTAGTTGCAAGGTTTTTGTGTCTATAATTGTTCGAATTTCTCTACCCAATACATCCGTAATGGTATAATTGCCTTGTTTGCTTAAGTATACGGTTCCGTTACTTGGGTTTGGAAACATGGTGAAATTGGTTCCAACTTGAAGGTCGAAATCTTCAGTCGATAGTAAGTCATTATCCAAAGAATATATACTTAAGGTACCACTTACCTCATTCGCCACTACAATCATCCCTGTATCGGTAGGACTATCTTCTGCGGAAACATATACTAGTCCTTCAGGCCCCAGATCGCCTACTGCCGTTCCACCCGCCATTGCATCTCGACTGTTCAGAT
>JAWWCH010000355.1:0-2841 GCA_033720575.1 Marinirhabdus sp. | reverse complement strand
GTTAGACACGTACGCCGATGTGTACCTAAATGACAGCCTCATCCTAACCGCAAATAATGCCTTTCGCTCTTGGGAGGTTGATGTTTCAGATATAATTAAGGCCGAAAATACATTGGGTGTCGTCTTCCAATCGGTTGACGAGCTAGACCAAAAGAGTGCTTCTCAACTAGCTTATGAACTACCCGAATCGCCACGCGTATTTTCAAGAAAACCGCAATTCCAGTACGGTTGGGATTGGGGACCAACCATCAAAACTGTAGGCATTTGGCGAGAGGTACAGCTCGTTTCATATAATGAGGTTCGTTTGGAAGAGGTCTACCTTAAAACCAAGCACATCTCTGATAGTCTGGCACAGTTGTCGGCCATTATTAGCCTTCAAGCTTCAGAAAACTCAAATGGTATCATACACATTAAAAATAATACGACCAAAGAAACCTTTCGATTTCCGTTTGAAGCTACCAATCAAAACAGCCAATACGCCTTCGATTTCCAAATACAAAATCCAAAAATGTGGTGGACGCACAACTTGGGCGAGCCCTTTTTATACGACTTCAGTATTCAGCTGCTTCAAAACGGTACGCGTATCGATTCCATGACAAAGCAAGTTGGGATTAGAGATATCCAACTCATCACAGAAAAGGACAACATTGGCGAATCTTTCTATTTTAAGTTGAACGGTAAGCCGGTGTATATGAAGGGCGCCAACTACATTCCCCAAAACATCATGCTTCCTTCGGTGACCCAAAACGAAAGAGAAAAACTAGTAAATGACGCCGTTGAAGCCAATATGAATATGCTACGCGTTTGGGGTGGCGGTGTATATGAAGATGACGCTTTTTATGAACTCTGCGACCAAAAAGGAATACTGATCTGGCAAGATTTTATGTTTGCTTGTGCTATGTATCCCGGTGATGATTCATTTTTAGAGAATGTAAAACGCGAGGCGATTGACAATGTAAAACGCCTACGCCAGCACCCCAGCATTGCACTTTGGTGTGGCAATAATGAAAATAGCGAAGGCTGGCACCGATGGGGCTGGCAAGCAGATAAAACAGAAGCTCAAAAGACAGCGATCTGGAATGATTATCAAAAGGTATTTAACAATTTGCTTCCCAAAGTAGTAGACAGTCTTCATCCTTCAGTTTCCTATTGGGAAAGTTCCCCAAAATATGGCCGTGGCGATTCGCGCTATCAATTTGAAGGCGACGCCCACGACTGGTGGGTCTGGCATGATGCCTATCCTTTTGAACATTTTGAAAATCAGGTGCCTCGATTTATGAGTGAATTCGGATTTCAGGCGTTTCCTAGTTTTGAAACCATCCAATATTTCACAGGTTTAGACGATATCAATCTTCAACATCCCAGTATAAGCACACATCAGAAGCACTCTCGTGGATTCCAACTGATAGCAGAATATATGGCTAGAGATTACATCGTCCCAAAAAGTGATGACGCCTATGTTTATGTGAGTCAATTGCTGCAGGCGCGAGGTATTTCCAAAGGCATTCAAGCACATAGGCGTGCAAAACCGTACAACATGGGCAGTCTATATTGGCAACTGAACGATTGTTGGCCGGTGGTTTCTTGGTCAAGTATAGATGGCTTCGGAAACTGGAAAGCATTACACTATGAGGCCAAACGTGCTTTCAAGAATATACATGTGCTACCACATCTAAAAAGAGATACTCTAGAGGTTTGGTTGGTAAATGATTCCATTCGCCCGATTACTGAAGTTCTTACTGTGAAGCTAAAAGACTTTAATGGTAACCTTGTCAAAGAATTCTCTAATCCCCGCGTCACAATTGGCACTGAAGCCAGTGAATTGAAGCTACAGCTTCCGTTAAAAGGAATAGATTTCGAAAAAAATAATTCGTTTGCCGAAATTTCCTTCGGAAATGAACGCACGGTGTACTACTTTGCTAAGCCCAAAGACTTGGATTTGCCGAAATACCAAATTGAAGTAATTCAAACTGAAAACGCTGCTGGTGTTGCAATTTCACTTACAACAAGAACCCTTCAAAAAGATGTGTTTTTTACGGCAGATGTGCCTGGACATTTTGACGACAACTATTTCGACCTGCTTCCTGGAGAACAAAAAAAGATACTATTTGTTCCAAAAAAGGATTCCCCAAGTATTTTTTATATAAACACGCTCAACAGAATCAATGCGAAGGATGGCTCTAAAGTCCCGACATTTCACCTTCAATCAAAATATTCCTTATGAAATCAAACTTCGCACTTATACTTCTGTTTGTCTCACTATTGTATTCGAGTAAAACCGAAGCCCAACCCTCGGTGAATCAAGTTCGTATTATTCCAGATCCGAGTGTGGTTGTTCCACAGGAAGGAACATTTGAAATCAATTCAGAAACAACTTATTATGCGCCAAGTGAGGTTGAAAATGCTGCGAATTTCTTAGAAGATTATCTAAAGAAAGGTGCAGATATAACGCTAAAAAAAGCTGATTTGTCTCAAGCAGATGTTGTTTTCACAAAGGTGAATTCGATATCTGCCGAAGGCTACACACTCACAATTACCGATCAAAAACTGAAAGTGGCTTACGCAGACGCAACAGGGGCATTTTATGCGGTGCAAACCTTGCGCCAATTGCTCCCGGCGGCTTTAGAACGCAGTGCTACTGGGCCAGAACGCTCTGTAAAGCTTCCACAGCTAAGCATCACTGACGCTCCAAAATTTGAATATCGCGGCATGCATTTGGATGTGGCGCGTCATTTCTTTCCAAAGGAATTCATCAAAGACTATATTTCATATCTCGCGATGCTCAAAATGAATACCTTCCATTGGCACCTCACCGACGATCAAGGCTGGCGCATAGAAATT
>JAWWCH010000354.1:0-2841 GCA_033720575.1 Marinirhabdus sp. | reverse complement strand
TTGCATGCACGAGCGCTTTCATTTTTACATCCTGTGCAAAAAGAAACGCTGACCATCGTCGCCCCACCTCCAGAAGATGCCATCTGGGATGCCTGCTTGTAACATGTCTATTTCATTATTTTTCGTTAGAGAATTTTACAAATCTGAAATCAACCTGTAAGATTGAACGAGACCTATATTCCCAAAATGATGAATGTTCGCACTTCAATTGTCACCCGATCAAAACGTTTTTTTAATTCAATTCAGCACATTCAAATCGCTGCGGAAATTCATTAGAAGGTATTCAGAAAAAAGTGTATTTTGCAGAAACGAGCTGGAAATTGCAGCTAAAAATCGCCTTTTTTCCGAGTAAAATCAACACAATTCTATTTTTAAATTATTTCTTTATACAATCTACTTTATATAATTGGAAATCAAAATAATAGGTTGTATTTTTAGTTTTGTCTAAAAGTGTATTATTTATGACTTTTCTTTATTCAGAACGAGCCTTCGTGCTTTTCCCAACCTTAATTCAAGTGGTTATGTTTTTCGGGATCTCGCTTCACTTACGGACCTTTATTGTTTAAATATTTGTGATGTAAACTCATCATTTTTTGACCCACCCCCTAGCACGGTAGGTGATTAAAAAAAAGCGAAAATAAACTTAGGAATACGCACCGAAATTTCACTCTAGAGACATCAAACTATTCATTGCGAAAGAAGTTTGGTTTTCAAACCTGAAAATGATAGCACTACCCTTGCTCCCCTATTTTTGGTTCGCAATCCACCTGATTAAAAAGGGAATTGATCGCTTGTGTATTGACTAATCCTCTAATTATCTTTACTTTAGCTACACAAAGTCAACTAACCATGTCTCCAAAACCTACCAAATCGCCTATCTTTGAAATCGTTGTAGGCCATCTAAATCATTTCATAAGATCGTCAAAGAACTTTTTCAAGTCGTCTTTTCTCAGCTTATTGGTCATCACCATTATATTGCTGTTGCTCACCCAAATGGCACAAGCGTTTACCATGATGGTAGACCTGGTTGAAAATGACTGGGTCGCGTTGTTTTTTTCTTTTTTCTTTATCAATGCCCTGGCGCTTGCGCTTTCGCACTACCCCATTTACAACTATTACGCTGCAGATTTGAACAACAGTGGCGATTATACCCATTGGGAAGTGAGACATCCCTTTTCAAAACGTTTTCGGCCGTTACACAAGCTCGTGGTGTATGTATTTACAAAGAATCCAGACTCTAATTACGTTCCCGACAACTTGGCCCATTACTTTCGGTATTTTATCGGTATCCTGATCCACATTGTTTGGATACACTTCATCCTCAGCAGTTTCATGCCAAATCTAATTTTTGAAGAAGGATTTAACGCTTTTACTTTAAATATCATTGTGTACCCATTGCTACTTGTACCGTTCATCTTATACATAATTCTAAAAGAAAAGTTTACTCGGCTTGAACGGGATACTACCAAAAAAGGCCATCCGCTTAAAACGGAAAAACAGGAAAACAACGAAAAGCGCTTAAAAGCACTATTAAAACGACTTGGGGTGTACTATATAATCACAGCCACCCTTTGCGTGCTTCTACTGGCCGTGACCCTTGCGACCATTGAATTCAGCTTATACAAGTTGCTGCTTATGTTGGCCACTAGTTATGCTCTGATGTTCAACTATGTGTTCTTTAGATTATTGCGAGCAAAACTCCCAGAAGTTCGAAAAAGCTATGCGAAGAATGGAATTGGACGCATTATTCGCGGCATTTTTAAACTATTGCTCCCCTTGGCGATTTCTGAGCAGTATTTACTGATCTATTTCTTGAACTTCATTATCGCTACAATCGTCGTGGTTTGGTCTATGATAGCAAGTAGCACAGGTGGTTCGCTGCTCAACGGTATCCCTATTATCTTGGCTTTTTTCTATTTCTACTACTACATCATTGCCAGTGTCAACAAATTCTTTTTTGTAACGAAAAAACTATATCTGTTCAACTCGAAAACCTACAAGGCCATCTTCTCGGTATTCGTTATTGTAATCGTATTATTTCTTATCGGAAGGTTTGATTCTGAAGTTACCACCCACGAACTGGATATTGTAGACAAGATGGAACATCCCATCAATGAAGCTGAATTTATCCAGAAATTAATAGCGAAACAAGACAGCACCTTGTTCTTTATCGCTTCCCATGGTGGCGGATTGAAAGCCAACGTTTGGACCTTAAACGTTGTAAATGAACTTCAAAAAATTACCGATGGTAAGCTATTGCAGCAAACCATTGCGCTTTCCGGTGCCTCGGGCGGCTCTCTAGGATTGGCATTGTACACTGGCTTATATCGTGAAGAAGGCACTAATTACGGCCGAATAGATGAAAAGATAGATAGTATTGCAAGACAAAATTATACTTCGCTAGACTTAAGTTTAACCTTAGGTATTGACACCTATCGCAAACTCTGGCCCTTGTACCGGGAAATCGGCTTGCACGACAGGCCCTATCACGCCATGAAAAAATATCAAGACAAAGTTGAAAACACCCAATTAGCTCAGCTTTCAAACGAAACCTATCGTTCGTACTGGAAAGGCGCGTACAACAGAAGTGGCTATTTTCCATCACTTATCATGAATACGGCAGGAACCAAGGGTGGCAGAGGAATCTTTTGGTCGGTCGCCAATGCCAATTTCAACGATATTTTTCCCAACGCCCTAAACCTTGCAGACATTTCAGACAACAGCACGGTACCGTACTATCAAGCGGTTTCAACCACCAATCGCTTCCCGTTTTTGAGTCCAGCAGCCAAGATTAAGGGCTTCGGACACTTTATCGATGCTGGGGCCATTGACAATAGCGGA
>JAWWCH010000353.1:0-2848 GCA_033720575.1 Marinirhabdus sp. | reverse complement strand
GAAGGTTATGTTTGTAAAATATTCACAAGGATTTGTGGTCATGCCGGGAGGTTTTGGAACCCTTGACGAGTTTTTTGAAGCCCTTACCCTGATCCAAACCCACAAAATCGATAAGTTTCCGCTTATTTTGGTGGGCACTGAATTTTGGACCGGACTTTGGGACTGGGTAACTACTACCCTGCTTCACGCAAACAACAACATTAGTGAAGGCGACTTAGAATTGGTACACATCGTAGATACCGAAGATGAAGTATTGAAAGTGCTAAACGATTTCTACGAAAAATCTAGTTTTAGCCCAAACTTCTAAGCAAAACGATATGCATTTTGTTCATTCCGAAGAAACCATTAGTACAACTTAATCCCCCACCCACTTCTTGAAACTCCGAAGTCTTCGATATCTTTTTTTCTGTTTTTTGGCACTCCCAGTAGTGGCCCAAAACGAAATTACCATTGATGCTACGTTGATTCCCAAAACCCGTGAAATAGACATTTCTCAAACGGTCGTTTTCAAAAATACGTCCAACCAAACCCTTGATACGCTGTACTTCAACGATTGGGCCAACAGTTTTGCCACGAAGACCACGCCCTTGGCAAAACGATTTGCAGAAAATTTTGATAGCTCCTTCCATTTTGAACAAGAGGAAGAACGGGGGCGCACCACCATTACTCAAATTTCTAACGGAACCGCTACCCTACCCTGGTCACGTGGTGCGCACATCGACATTTTGAAAGTAGCATTGGCCACACCGCTACTTCCCGGTGAAGACGTTTCCCTTCAGCTAAACTATACCGTGAAAGTGGCAGACGATCGGTTTACACGCTATGGCGTCGATAATTTAGGGAACTACAAATTGCGGTATTGGTTTATTTCCCCTGCTGTTTTTGACGGCGAGTGGCAAGCCTTCAGCAATAAGAATACAGAAGATCTTTACCTGCATCCCACCGATTTCAACATCAATTTCACGGTGCCAATGGGCTATGAAATCCATTCGAATTTTGATGAAGTTTCCGTAGAAAACAAGGATACTTTCTCGACCACCATTGTACTTGAAGGCGACCATCGAAACAACGCGATCATCCACATTAGTAGGGTGCATGATTTTGAAAGTATCATCACCGATAAGTTTGAACTCGTCACCAATTTAAAAGATAAAAAGGTTTCTCCCGCCATGAAAGCGCTTGCGGTAGATCGTATTGCGCATTTCTTAAGTAGGAAACTGGGCGATTACCCGTTCAAGAAGCTCATGACCACAGAGGAAGCCTATCAAAAGGATCCGGTCTATGGGCTCAATCAGTTGCCCGATTTTATCAGTCCGTTTCCAGATGGTTTCGAATATGACATGGAGCAACTCAAGACCATCACCCGAAATTATCTTGAACACACCCTGATGCTCCATCCGCGTGAAGATTATTGGCTTATAGGGGCGCTTCAAATTTATTTGATGACTGAATACGTGGATACCTACTATCCGAACATGAAAATTATTGGGAGCCTGAGCAATTGGTGGATCATAAAGTGGGCTCACGCAGCCGATTTGGAATTCAACGACCAATATCCCCTGTTGTATCTCAACATGGCTCGGAATAACTTGCACCAGTCGTTGGTAACCCCAAAAGATTCACTGGTTAAATTCAACAAGAATATCGCTAACAATTACTATGGTGGTGACGGACTGGTATATTTGGGTGACTATCTAGAAGACACTTCCCTTTCGCGCTCCATCAAAGAATTTTACGAGGCCCGAAAGCTGCTGCCTAGCACCACGGCCGATTTCAAGCATACGCTGGAAGAGCACACCAGCCTGCCCGTGGATTGGTTTTTCGACGAATATGTGGGCAAACGCACCACGATCGACTTCAAGATTAAAAAGGTGAAGAAACGGGGCGACTCGCTAGAAGTGACCATTCTGAACAAACGGGACAATACCATGCCCGTCTCTATTTATGGACTGAATAAAGACGAAGTGTTGTTCAAGCAGTGGACACCACCCTTTGATAGTACAGCCACCATAACCCTTCCGCGTGCCAATGTTCGGAAATTAGCGCTCAATTACGACGGCGTGATTCCAGAATTCAACCAACGAAATAATTACAAAGCCGTCAAAGGCCTATTGAACCGGCCGCGTCAGTTTCGGTTGTTCCAAGATGTGGAAGACCCAAAATACAACCAGTTGTTCTTTATGCCGGTGTTTGAATACAATTTGTACGATGGCATTAGTCTCGGGATGAAGCTGTACAACAAGACCGTGTTGCCAAAGGGCATCCATTACAAGCTGGAACCTCAATTCGGATTTGGTTCTAAAACCTTGATTGGAAGCGGTTCCATACAATACACACAGCGCCTGTCTGAAAATCAGCCCTACGCCATGCGCTACGGAATTTCAGGAAACTACTATTCTTACGATGAAAATCTGTTTTATAGACGCGTGACGCCGTTCATGGTATTTGCTTTCAGACCCGACGATCTTCGTGACAACGAAAAGCAATACATCAATCTTAGGAACGTAAACGTTTTTCGAGATGAAAATCCGGACGACCCCAACCAAGATCCCAATTATAGCGTGTTCAACGCCCAGTATGTCTATTCTAACCCAAATCTGATCAACTATTTTAGGGGAACTGTGGATTATGAGATTTCCAAGAAATTCAGCAAAATAGCAGCAACCTTCGAATACCGAAAACTATTCTTGAACAACCGCCAATTGAATATTCGTGCCTTTGCTGGGGCCTTTTTGTTCAACGATAGCGGGATGGACAACAACTTTTTTAGCTTTGCATTAGATCGACCCACCGATTATTTATTCGACTATAATTACTACGGAAGAAGTGAAGATACCGGAGTTTTCAG
>JAWWCH010000352.1:0-2872 GCA_033720575.1 Marinirhabdus sp. | reverse complement strand
TATGTACCACTGGGACCCTTCCTCGGAAAGAGCTTTGCGTCTACCATTTCGCCGTGGATTGTGACCTTGGACGCCTTGGCGCCTTTTCGAACCAAAGGTCCAGATCAGAACCCTGAACCACTGCCCTATTTGCGCCAAGAAGGAAAAATGAACTATGATATCCACCTCCAGGCCGCAATTAAACCTGAGGGCGCCCCTGAAACCATTGTGGCAAACTCAAATTTTAAATACATGTACTGGTCTATGGCCCAACAGCTCACCCACCATACCGTAAACGGTTGTAATGTGAGAAGTGGTGATATGATGGGGAGTGGAACCATTTCGGGTCCTACAAAAGACAGCTACGGATCCATGCTTGAACTTACGTGGCGCGGACAAAATCCGCTGAAAATGAGCGACGGTAGCGAGCGAAAATTCATAAATGACGGCGACACCGTTATCATGCGTGCCCACTGCGAAAAGGCGGGATTACGTATCGGTTTTGGCGAGTGTATCGGCACCATATTACCGGCCATTGAATAGGTTTGGCACACCTATTGTAATTTTAATTTCATAACCAATACCTATCTCGTTATGAAACAACTTACGCTCATTCTTACATATTTATTGGTTGTTAGCGCTTGTAATAGCGTGAAACGGAACCAAAAAATGCTACTTCAGGGCAACTACGATGAAGCCATCGAGTTGGCCGTGAAGAAAATCAGCAATGACAGAAACGACAAACAGGTTGGCCAGCATATACTTCTTTTGGAAGAAGCCTACGCCAAGGCTGTTTCTGACGATAACAGACGTATCTCATATCTTCAAAAACTGAATACGCCTGAAGCCATTCGCGAGCGGTATTATATCTATCGTAGATTGGTTCAGCGACAAGATAGGATTCGACCACTACTGCCACTTACAAATCCGATTACCGGGCAACAAGCCTATTTTTCGATGGCCGACTACACCAATGCCTTAGTGCAGGCGCAAGGTGATTTTGCGGATGCCCTTTTCACAGAGGCGAATGGTTTGATGCAGAAAAATACTGTGCTAGATTATCGAGACGCTTATGAGGTTTTGGAAGAACTGAAAAGTGTACAATCCAATTACCCGGATGTAGATCGCTTGCTTGATGATGCGCGTTTTTACGGAACTGATTTCGTATTGGTTACATTGAACAATCGCAGCAACGTGATCATGCCGCGAGGTCTAGAACAGGAATTACTAAATTTTAACACCTTTAATTTAGATAACTTCTGGACAGAATATCACAGTGAGCGTCAACGAGACGTAACGTACCATTTTGGAATCGTATTGAATTTTAGAGATATTGCTTTCTCTCCCGAACGCGTGGGCGAACGAGAGTTCAAACGTAGCAAAACCATTATTGATGGCTTTCGGTACAAACTTGATCGCAACGGAAATAAGATCAAAGATGAAGACGGTAACTATATTAAAATAGATATTGAAAAAGACGTGACTGCGCGAATTACCTATACCACACAAACCAAGTCGGTTTTGGTGGGCGGTGATGTAACCTACAGAGACTTACAAAGTGGAAGAAACATCGACAAACATCCCTTATCTTCTGAATTCGTGTTTGAAAATGTATTTGCACGTTTTCGCGGTGATGAGCGAGCACTCACAGATGAGGATCGCCGCATGGTACGCAATGAATTTATTCGATTTCCAACAAACGCACAGATGCTATTGGACGCAGGAGATGACATAAAAGCAAGATTGAAAGGTATCTTAAAGGAAAATAGTTTCCGATAGGAAGCTCAGCATCATACGAATTGAACTAGACGAAATTGGAAAGTTCAGCCGCTTGAATACTGTGGTGGGCCGCATGGGCCACCGCAGTATTGTTTTTTATAACGATTAGTTGCGGACTCTGATGCAATACTTGAAATCTAGCGGCAACTTCATCTGAAATATTGCGATGGGCCAATAAATCGAGATAATACAATTTTAACTGCTCATCTTTAAGCGAATAACTCGATTCGAAGTTCCGCAACACCATACGCGAAATACCGCAACGGGTGGAGTGCTTGAAGATCGCCACAGGTTTTGTTTGGGAAACTTCGGAAATTTCTTCCAATTGTTCCATTTCAGAGAGCACATGCCAAGGAGTCTCTACGATTTCCTCTTTTGCAAGGTCTCTTTGTGTTTTACCGAATTTACCGAAAATGCCCATAGCTTTTGTTTTTAGTAAAAATAAAACTTCCTAATATGGCAGCATAATAAACTTCATTAAAACTATCGTAAAGCCGTCATAATGTCTGTTAAATTACCTTGAATTACAGACAATATGTCTTATTTTTAATATGGCTTAAGTTTTGACATCTATAGATGAACAAAAACTAAAAAGTTCCGTAAGAACGGACATATCATATACTATGAACTTTAATAATTTTACGATAAAAAGCCAAGAGGCCATACAGCAAGCGCAGCAATTAGCGCAAGGCCTCGGTCATCAACAAATCGAAAACGAGCATCTTTTGAAAGCTATTTTTGAAGTTGATGAACATGTGACCCCATTCCTCTTAAAAAAGTTGAATGTAAACGTTGACTTGTTGCAACAAGTGCTCGAAAAACAGTTGGAGAGTTTTGCGAAAGTTTCAGGTGGCGATATCATGCTATCACGCGAAGCGAGCAAAACCGTGAACGAAGCCAGCATCATTGCCAAGAAAATGAACGATGAGTATGTTTCCATCGAACATATGATATTGGCCATATTTAAATCGGGCAGTCAGATTGCCCAAACGTTAAAAGATCAAGGCGTTACAGAAAAAGGACTCAAAGCTGCCATTGAAGAATTGCGCAAAGGAGACCGTGTAACATCACAATCTGCCGAAGAAACCTATAATTCGCTCAATAAATATGCGCG
>JAWWCH010000351.1:0-2877 GCA_033720575.1 Marinirhabdus sp. | reverse complement strand
TGTTAAGGGTGAAGGGAGGATTAAGCAAAATGGAGCGATTAAATTTAGAAGAAACCCAGCTGACAAGAAACAAGAGGTTTCATTTGATAGCGTCACCAAAGTTAAAGTGAAGAATTTTTACGGTCCTGATAAATTTTTTGTGCTTGCAAAAATTGAAGACAAGCGCAAACCTTTAGTTCTCGAGCTCATTGAAGATGGCACTGTGCAATTATTACTGAAAACGAAATCAGGTACGTCCTACACTCCAAACTCTTCTATGGGCACAGGAATGACTTCGTACACGAAAACCGACTATTATGTTAGAAAGGTAGATGAAGCAGCCGTTCACCTCGGCGCTAACCAAGGTTTTACGAGAAACTTCAAACTTGCAGCAAGTTCTTATTTTAAGGATTGTGAAGTACTAGCTACTAAAATCTATAACAAAGAGTACGTGCGGGATGATATTGAAGCTGTAGTTCGGTATTATAATACTGAATGTAGCCAAGGCAAAAAATAGACGTACGGCATTGCGTTCAATTAAACCGTTCGCTTCATCAACCAAGCCCCAAATTTCCGCAATTGCTGCTTTTTATCTTCTGAAAGTTGAATGTCTTCCAATACGGCATTTGCCTTTTGTGTGTATTTTTCAATTTCAACCGTGGTAGCTTCTGCAGCGCCTGACGCTAAGAACAATTCCTTTACCGTATGTATTTTGTCTGAAGGATCCTTCGGAATAATATTGAACAAATGCTCTAAATCTGCAGCCTCACGTGGCGAACTGTTCTCCAATGCAGTGAGATATAAAAAAGTTTTTTTGTTCGCAATAATATCGCCTCCCACTTGCTTGCCAAACGTTTCAGGATTTCCAAAGGCATCCAAATAATCGTCTTGTAGCTGAAACGCAATCCCTAAATTTCTTCCGAATTCGTAAATACCCTCGCAACATGATGTGGAAGCATTTGCAACAATCGCCCCCATTTTCATGGCGGCACCTATCAAAACAGCCGTTTTATAGTCTATCATTTTGATGTATTCTTCCTTGGTGACATCATCCCGCGTCTCGAAATCTACATCATACTGCTGCCCTTCGCAAACCTCTAAGGCCGTTTTACTAAACAGTTTCGCAAGTTTTTGGAATCGTTCGGCTTCGTACCCCTCGAACAATTGGTAGGCCAAGATGAGCATGGCATCACCGCTTAGTATACCTGTATTCAAGTCCCAACGCTCATGTACGGTTTCCTTTCCACGACGTAAGGGTGCATTATCCATGATGTCGTCGTGAATCAAAGAAAAGTTATGAAACAACTCTACTGCCAAGGCAGCGTTCATCGCCTTTTTGTAATCCCCCTGGAAAAAATCGGCCGTTAAAAGTGTTAGAACAGGTCGCAATCGCTTCCCACCCAAGGTAAGGATGTACTGTATAGGCTCGTATAACTGTGCCGGTTCTTTAGTGGCTACCACATCCGTTAAATGTGCGGCGAGTGCATTCTGATATTTTTCGAGGAGTTCCATCAGCAAAATTTTCATGCAAAAATACCATATGCTGCCGACTTTCACAGCGAGGAAAACACAAAATAGATCTAGAAGCACATCGAACCCAATGTTAAATAATGGTAAAACCTTGGAAACTTTTTTTGTTTTTAAAGTTTCCTGTTGTAGTTTTGTCCAGCAATTCTGAGGAAGGACCATTCCTAAATGTTGAAAGAACGAATTGCACCGCATACTTATGAAAGAAAAAATCATTGAAAAAGCTTCTGAAATGTTTTTGACCTTAGGGTTCAAAAGTGTGACCATGGACGACATCGCCAACGAAATGGGGATTTCGAAAAAAACCATATATACCCATTTCAACAATAAGGAAACCATGATCGCCGTGGTTGCCGATTCTGTGTTTGAACAAGTAGCGCACGAAATTGACTGTATCTGTGAACTCGAAAAGAATCCGATTGAAGAAATCTATGAGATCAAGAAACGTGTCATGGAACACATGCGGAACGAAAAGGCCTCGCCGTCTCATCAGCTCCAAAAGTATTATCCGTCCATTTATCAACATCTGAAAAAGCGACAATTTAGCCTGATGCAAGAATGTGTGGTGAGAAACCTCAATAGAGGTATTGCGCAGGGGCTCTTTAGAAAGAATATCGATGTCCAATTTGTGTCGCGTATCTATTTTAATGGGGTAACTGGCATTAAAGAAAAAAATCTATTTCCTGCATCTATGTTCGATAGCACCTTACTCTATGAAATGTTCTTAGAATATCACCTTCGAGGAATTGTAACCCCAGAAGGCAGAAAAATACTCAACCAACTAATTGACTCAACCCACGACTAATGAAAAAGATTGTTTTTATAGCATTCACCCTCCTTTCTGTTTCCACATTCGGCCAAAGCACATCCTATCAATTCAGTTTGGAGGAAGCCATAACTTTTGCTATTGATAGCAATTATACTGCGCTTAATGCGAGACGCGACATTGCAAAGGCGATTAAGCAGAAATGGGAGACAACGGCTTCGGGACTTCCGCAAATCAGCGGACAATTGGCCTACCAAAACAACTTGAAACAACCGGTTACACTGATTCCAGCCGAAATCAACGGCGGACCTCCGGGTACGTTCGTACCTGTGGTGTTTGGTACCGAACAAAACATGAATGCAGTCGCCACCCTGAATCAGCTGATTTTTGACGGAAGCTACCTCGTGGGCCTCCAAGCGGCAAAAGCATTTCTTGATTTTTCTGAGAATGCCGCTGAAAAGACGCATCTCGAGGTTCGAAAAGGTGTGATAAATGCCTACGCTAGTGTGCTGCTTTCCGAAGAACTCATTGCCATCTTTGAAAAGAATAAAGGTGCCTTGGAAGACAATTTATATGAAACCCGCAAAATTTTTGAAAACGGACTC
>JAWWCH010000350.1:0-2879 GCA_033720575.1 Marinirhabdus sp. | reverse complement strand
ATTGAGCATTCCGTTTCATTTGCTCGATTCGTTGGATCCTGAAATACTCAATAATATATCCACCAATGTGACGCTGAACATCATATTCTTTGTCATTTTTATTGTTTTTGCCTTTTCATTTTTTGGTTATTACGAAATTACACTACCTAGTGCATGGAGCGCAAAAATGGACAATAAGGCCAATAGCATAGGTGGTTTTGTAGGCATCTTCTTTATGGCACTTACCTTGGCGATTGTGTCGTTTTCGTGCACCGGTCCGATACTCGGATCTTTATTAGGAGGTTCATTATCTAGCGATGGGGGAGCTTGGCAACTAACCATGGGTATGAGTGGTTTCGGATTGGCTTTAGCTTTGCCATTTGCTCTCTTTGCTTTATTCCCGAATTGGCTGAACTCTTTGCCTAAAAGTGGAGGATGGCTGAATACCGTAAAGGTTGTGTTAGGGTTCATTGAGTTGGGGTTAGCGTTCAAATTCCTTTCAAATGCAGATTTGGTGGAACATTGGGGGCTTCTTAAACGTGAGGTGTTTATCGCGATTTGGATTTTATGTGCCTTAGGAATGGTGCTCTATCTATTTGGTGTAATTCGCTTTCCGCATGACGGACCTAAACGTAAGCCACCCGTAGGTAACATTTTAGTAGGGGTGATTACTTTTGCTTTTATGCTGTATTTGGTGCCCGGGCTTACCAATTCAAGCTATGCAAACCTCAAATTGTTGAGTGGTTTTCCACCGCCATTATTTTATAGTTTGTACGATAAGGATACTGAAGCACCCCTAGGACTCAACGCCTTTAAAGATTTTGACGAAGGGGTGGCAGCTGCCAAAGCCGCGGGAAAACCGATTATGATCGATTTTACGGGTTGGGCATGCGTAAACTGCCGAAAAATGGAGGAACAGGTCTGGAGTCGTGATGATATTTTTAATACGATTAATGAAGAGTATGTGCTCATCTCATTGTACGTAGATGATAGAAAAGCACTGCCAGAAAATGACCGATTTAATTTCTTGAAACCTTCTGGGGATACCAAACCAATTAAAACCGTGGGCGATAAATGGGCGACATTCCAAACGGTAAACTTCAAGAACAACTCACAGCCCTATTACATTTTAATGGATAGCAACTTTAATTTATTGAACAAACCTGTTGGTTATACACCCGATGCCGACGAGTATCTCTTTTGGTTGGAAGAAGGCATAAGGAATTTTAAAGGCGAATCTGCAAATACAGAATAATATGAAGAAGAAAATACTATTGGTAATTGCGCTTTTTGTTGCAATAACTTCAATCGCCCAGGAAACTCAGTACGTTGCTGAAAACTATACCAAGACAGAAGCGTATATCACCATGCGGGATGGTACAAAGCTGTTCACTGCCATCTATGCTCCAAAAGATACTTCTAAACCTTATCCGATTCTTCTAAAAAGAACGCCATACAGCTGTAGACCCTACGGAGAAGATCAATTTCCGTCGAAGATTGCAGCCAATGAATACATGATGAAGGAAGGATATATCGTAGTTTATCAAGATGTTAGAGGACGATGGATGAGCGAAGGGGTTTATAATAACATGCGCCCATATATACCGAATAAGAAAGGAAACGAATTTGACGAAGCCAGCGATACATATGACACCATAGAATGGTTGATAAATAACGTGCCAAATAACAACGGAAGGGTAGGTACTTGGGGGATCTCATACCCTGGTTTTTATGCCACCTATTCTTTGTTGGACGCGCACCCTGCCTTAAAGGCCGTATCGCCCCAAGCGTGTATCGGAGATTTTTATTTTGATGATTTTCATCATAACGGAGCCTACCTTTTGAGCTATTGGAGGGCAACGTCGGTATTTGGCTATGAAAAAACAACCCCTACCAAAGAGGCTTGGTACAGTTTTCCTGAGTTGGGAACCGAAGATCAGTACCAATTTTTTTTAGATGCGGGTCCGTTATCCAATTTAGACCGATACTACAAAGAAGACAATGTATTTTGGCAACAACTAAAAGAGCATCCAGATTATGATGAATTCTGGCAACGCCGTGGAATCATTCAACATTTAAAAAATATCAAGCCAGCAGTGATGGTGGTTGGTGGTCTATTCGACGCAGAAGATCTGTATGGGCCGTTTGAGACCTATGAGAAAATTGAAGAAAACAGTTCAAATTACAACACTGTTGTTTTTGGACCGTGGAGCCACGGCGATTGGGCTCGAAATACAGAACGTCAGGCCATTGGAAATGTCTATTTTGGTGATTCCATTTCAGATCATTTCCAAAAAGATATTGAATCAAGGTTCTTCAACCATTTTTTAAAAGGAAATGGAAACGGTGAAACGAAATTACCTGAAGCCTATATGTTTGATTCTGGTAGCTTGGAATGGAAGGAATATGCGCAATGGCCGCCTAAAAATTCGGTCAAAAAAACATTTTGGCTTCAAAGTGACCAAAAGCTCAACAATCGTGCGGAACGGAGCGCGACATTTGAAGAATTTGTAAGTGACCCAGAAAAGCCTGTCCCTTACACCGAAGATATAAAAATGGTGTTTACACCAAGAAAATTTATGACCGACGATCAGCGCTTTGCTGCGCGCAGACCCGATGTATTGGTATTTGAAACCCCAGTGTTGAAAGAAGATCTTACATTGGCTGGCGATATCATGGCAAAATTAAATGTGTCTACCACAGGAACTGATGCAGATTGGGTGGTCAAGGTAATCGATGTATTTCCTCCCGATGCTGAGAACACTCAAGAAACACAAGATCATCTTAAGATGAGTAACTACCACATGATGGTTCGAAGTGAAGTGTTGCGTGGTCGATATAGAAACAGTTTCGTCAAGCCGGAACCATTCGTCCCAAATGAGAAGACAGCCGTTACCATT
>JAWWCH010000349.1:0-2888 GCA_033720575.1 Marinirhabdus sp. | reverse complement strand
GGCACCTGAGCCGAAAACCACCGAGGAAATGGACGTGGTAGATGAAGAAACCCTATCATCTGAAACAGATACATCTTCTACATCGACTTCAGCTGCAACTGACACGAAATCTTCAACAGACGAAACTGACCCTCCGGTAGGAGACGGCGGGCAAGCGACTTTATTTTAGAGCCACATGAGTAGATTTTTACAAGAATTCAAAGACTTCGCCATAAAAGGTAATATGGTAGATATGGCCGTAGGTATCATCATTGGTACGGCCTTTAATAATGTAGTGAATACCTTGGTTAAAAAGGTGGTAATGCCACCACTCTCGATGCTCACTGACGATGTTAATATTTCTGAACGTAAGTACATACTCCGCGAAGCCGTTGGGGAGGCATCAGAAGTGGCCATTGGCTACGGAGAACTAATAGAAGTACTTATAGATTTCTTGGTAATTGCTTTGACCATCTTTGTGGTCATAAAATTCATGAATCGCTTCAAGAAAAAGGCAGAAGATCCTAAAAACAAGGAAGTTGTGACTCCTAAAAACCTAGAGTTACTCGCAAATATCGAGCGCCTTATGGAAGAACAAAATACAATTCTCAAAAATTCTCCGAGAAAGAAATAAATTGTTTGTATAATTGTAGGGAAATTCTTATAACCAGACAAGTACAACATAAATTTAAAAAACGAAGTTTATACTTTTATGCTACGTCCCATCCCCAAACGTACATATTGGATTCCATTAGGCATTGCTGCACTGCTCATAGTGATATGCTTCGCATTCTACTATAATTTAAATGGAAGACTGGTCAAAGAACAAATCGGACAGACAGAAACCGTAGGTAATTTAGCCCTCCAAGATTTTCAGAGAACCGTAAGAAGTAATATCAATGCGCTCGAAAACCTTAAAGATAGAATAGAGGAGAGCAATGGGGAGTTTATGGTGTATTTTGATTCTGATGCAGATCGAATTATGCATCAACATGCTGCAATAAAATTCGTTGAATGGATCAACAAGGACGGGATTATTGCCAGGGTTACCCCTTTAGAACCCAACAAGGCAGCCCACTTGCTGGATATTAAAAAAATAGAGTATCGCTATAATGAATGGTTAAATAATTGTAAACGAGATATTACCAACATGACGGCTTGGGTTTCACTCACCCAGACTGGAAAAGCGTTTTTAGTAGATGTACCCATTTATTTGGACAGTGGGTTTTACGGAACCGTTTCAGCAGGGATGGACTACAGGTCCCAGTTTAATGAAATTAGTGAGAGCCTTAAAGATCATACGATACAGATTAAAGACAAGAACGGAACGGTATTCTATGAATATAACGCCGACGACATTGCGAATCAAGATCTCCAACGGTCTTTCACAAAGACGCTTGTTCCCGTTCCTGGCTCTGACGATACCTGGGAATTCCAATTGATTTATACCGGAAACCCAGTGTATAAAGAGCGTGCATTCATACAGAAGATAGCGCTATCGTTTGGGGTCGTGCTCTCCATTGCTATTAGTCTTTTGGTGTTTTTATTCTTTAACTCCAGACATAGTGCCAAGATCCAATTGCAGGTGAACGACACTCTAAAGCGTTTGAACGAAGAATTGGAAACCCAAAAGATTGCCGCCCAAAGGGCCTCAACGTACAAATCTGATTTCCTGTCTAATATGAGCCACGAAATTCGAACTCCGTTGAACGCCATTTTAGGATTCGTGGATATCTTGCAAACAAAGAAACTCCTTAAGAGCGAACAGGTGTACTTGAAATTGATGCGGAACTCTTCTCAAACCTTACTGGGCTTGGTAAATGATATTTTGGATATGGACCGCATTGAATCGGGTCAAACTACGCTGGCAAAAGATGTGTTCGAACCTTCAGAACGTATGTATAAGGTTGCTAAAATGTATGAGCCACAGATTAGGGCGAATCGCTTAGCGTTAGAATTGAATATCAATGCGGATACCCCGCATACCGTGATTTCAGATAGCGCAAAGTTTGATCAAATTGTGACCAATTTATTGACAAACGCCATAAAGTTCACCTCTGAAGGAACCATAACGATTTCCTACAAAGAAGAAGAAGTAGATGATGTCTTGGACGTTTCGTTCAGCGTTCGCGATACGGGAAGTGGTATTCCAAAAGAAAAATTGTCGAGCATCTTCAAACGATTCGTTCAAGTAGACAATGGCATGAAGAAGCGGCATATGGGCAAAGGGCTCGGCCTCAGTATCACAAGTGAACTGATTAAGTTGTTGGGAGGAACAATATCAGTTGAAAGTGACATAGGACAGGGCAGTACCTTCTTTGTGCAGATGACCCTGCCGCTCAATGATCATAAAGATAGTCAGGAAGTTGTGCCATCAGCAGATTTATCGCGATTAAAGGCGTTGATCATTGATGATAACCGCATTAACCGAATGATCCTGTATAACATTTTGCAGCAGTCTGGAATAACCGCCGAGAATGTAGGAAGTGGTTCAGAAGCAATCAAAAAAGTGAAGGGGTTGGATTTCGATGTGGTCTTCATGGATATCCACATGCCTGATATGGATGGTTTTGAGACGACCGAACAGATTTTAAACATTAGCCCAGCTACCAAAATATTAGGGGTCTCTGCAGATGTAACCCTAGAAGCGATCAGACGTGGAGAGCAGGTGGGAATGGCCGACTATCTTACCAAACCCATTGATAAAAAAGAGCTTTTCTCGGTACTGAACCGACTTTTTGCCGAAACTGAAGAAGTGGAAGAATTGAGTACGGTAGATGAAAATTCAGCGTATTAAAGCTAGTCCTTATTATTTTTTCTGAAAAATACCGAACAATTCGATTCCTTGACGTTCAGGTATTGAATTTCTGCATCGTTCAAAAGTCTTCATATTGAAATAGGGCTTGAAG
>JAWWCH010000348.1:0-2893 GCA_033720575.1 Marinirhabdus sp. | reverse complement strand
AGTGGAAGACAACAAAGTACCGTGCTCAAAATGGCCCATACCAAATTATTGTCAGGGGGTGATTGTGATGTATTCATAATTGGAGAAATCGAATGCGAGTCACGCCATACTCAATTCTTGGATGGGGTATCAACTTATCCGGCCACGAAGCCGGCAATTCCGAAGACAAATACCAGAATTAAATAAATGGAAATTCCGATACCACCTATTACCATGCCCCAAATGGCCCATTTCTTGGCATCATCTGCGGCTTTCTGAGCCCCAGCGTGATCCCCTTGGTGCCAAAGTGAGTTTACTTTTGTAGACTGAATAATGGATACGATTCCTAAAGGAAGACAGCACAAAACGGTACAGATAATCGCCCAAACCAGGTTGTTGTCAGGCGGTTTTCCAGCGGGTGTATTTTGTTGTTCCATGTGAGAGATGTTTATTGGTTGGACTTAAATATACGTCAGATTTTTCAAAAGGAATAAATTTTCTTAGGAGTAATACAGTAGTGTAACGGGAAATCTGTTTCACTATGCGCGATTTTTTCTTCGGCTTCAAAGAATGAAAGTCCGATAAACAAACAACCGGGCCGGCATTGGGCGAGAAAGCGATCATAGAATCCTTTCCCATAGCCAACACGGTTTCCTTGGATGTCAAATGCTAATAGTGGCACAAAGACCACGTCAAACTGCTCTGGTCGTAGAGCAACTCCTTGCTGGGGTTCTGGAATGCCAGCTTCAGATATAACAATAGGAGTGTTTTCTTGTAGCAGAATGTGTTGCATTTCTGAAGTTGTAAAATCTGCCTTTGGAATACAAACACTCTTATCTTTCCCATATAGGATGTGCAATAGATATTCGGTGTCTACTTCTTTTTTTTCTGAAATGGTCAGAAAGATATGATAATACGTTTTATCCCAAATCGGGAGGGTCAATGCTAGGTTTGCGATCGTCATGCTCATAGCATCTGCCTCCTCCTCGGTTAGGTTGGCGCGGAGTCGTTTATATTTTGCACGAAGTTGTCCTTTTTGCATAGTTAATGTGAGGGGTCCGTATCAGCTGGTGAAGGTTCACCTTCCTCAGTAGAAATATGGAAAATAGCGTCGCCTTGATGTACAATGGGCGCGTGATTTACATTGATGATATACCCCGCATTTGGTGCGGTCACTTTAAACCGCATGGTACCATACGGATCTGTGATCGTTGCTAAAAATTCATTCTTTTTGACGTACTTATTGCAATCTATCTTTACGTGTAGCAGTCCGCTTTTTTGTGCTCTGATCCACCTACTATTTTTAATAAGCACCGTTTTAGAAGTTGTAGCGGGAACTTCGACATGAGTAGCCAGCATTTCCAAATGCTCTAATATGCGTATCACACCATCAACACCATGTTTCACAATATGCTTGTTGTTGTCCAGACTTTTTCCGCCTTCAAACAACAAACTGGGAACCCCCATTTTTTCGCAAGTGGCACGATATGATTTACTTAGATTATTAGAGTACACCGTAAAGGGCGCATTAAAAATTTCAGCCAAACGCAAAAGAGTTGCATCTTCAGGAACAAGCCTTATCTGCGGGGCATTGAAGCGCTGGGCACCCCCGGTGTGAAAATCGAGACAGTAATCTGCCAAGGGTACGATTTCCTTGGTAAAATGGTAGGCTACACGACTCGCCAGTGAGCCGGTTTTTGACCCCGGAAACACACGGTTTAGATCGCGCCCGTCAGGAAATGTACGTTCGGCGTTTAAAAAGCCGAAAATATTCAGAATAGGAATGCAAATCACAACGCCTTTCTTGGGAATATTGATTTTCCTAGCAATGACTTGTCGCACCACTTCTACACCGTTGATTTCATCACCATGTACCCCTGCGGTAAGTAAAACGGTTGGTCCAGGTTCAAGTGCTCTAGATACGATAATTGGGATTTCAACCTTAGTGGCTGTATATAGCTTGGCAAAACTAAAGTTGATGGTCTTGGTCTGACCGGGATCAACTTTTCTGCCTAGAATAATGAGATCTTCTTCCCAAGAATTTGACATGTTACACGCTTCTTTCGATAAATTTAATAATTTCTCTTGCCACATTTATGCCGGTGGCCTTTTCTATTCCTTCTAGACCCGGGGACGAATTCACCTCAAGGATCAACGGGCCGCGAGACGACTGCAGCATATCAACCCCAGCAATAGATAAGCCCATGGCCTTGGCAGCTTTTATAGCCGCAGTTTCTTCCTCATCGGTAAGATCTATGACCTCTGCCGTTCCACCTCTGTGCAAATTGCTCCTGAATTCACCTTCCTTGCCCTGGCGCTTCATGGCACCTACCACGCGCCCGTCTATCACAATAGCACGTATGTCGGCACCTCCAGCTTCCTTAATGAATTCCTGCACTATGACGCGTGCTTGAAGATTATTGAAGGCTTCAATAACCGATTCGGCTGCTTTTTTCGTTTCAGCAAGAATTACACCGATACCCTGTGTGCCTTCCAATAGTTTTATAATTACCGGCGCGCCACCTACCTGCTCGATGATGCCCGCCACATTTTTTGAATAATTGGTAAAAATAGTCTTTGGAAGTCCGAGACCAGCACGAGACAAAATTTGTAGGCTTCTAAGCTTATCCCGGGAACGCACCAATGCCATCGATTCTGTGGTCGTAAAACAACGCATCATTTCAAATTGTCGCACTACAGCGGTGCCGTAAAAGGTGACTGAAGCACCGATTCGCGGAATCACAGCATCCACATTTTCAATCTTCTTCCCCTTGTAGTACACCGTGGGATTCTTCTTTTCTATAACGATATCACACTTCGTGTGATTGATGATTTCTACGTTGTGGTTCCGTTTTTTTGCTGCCTCTACAATGCGCTGAGTAGAGTAGAGTTGAGGTGCTGCGGAAAGTATTTT
>JAWWCH010000347.1:0-2895 GCA_033720575.1 Marinirhabdus sp. | reverse complement strand
TAAACCACTTCACCTGTATGGCCTTCTGCGCCTACCAGATTAACCATAATACCGCCTACCTTGCTATCGGTAGTTCCGAGCGGTAGGTCTAAAATAGCTCTAATGTGCTGTTCAAACTGATTGGTGTAGCTTGCTTCAATGCTGTAATGTCCGCTATTGTGTGGTCTCGGTGCCACTTCATTAACCAGAATTTGATCATCTTCTGTCTGGAATAATTCCACGGCCAAGAGCCCAACGTGTTCAAAGGCTTCCGAAACTTGGGTGGCCACGGCTCGCGCTTTTTCCGCTACTGAATCTTCGATCCGCGCCGGACAAATCACATATTCCACCTGATTTGCTTCCGGGTGAAATTCCATTTCAACTACGGGATAGGTCTTTACTTCGCCCGAAACACTTCGCGCCACGATTACGGCCAATTCATTTTTAAACGGAACGAGTTTTTCAGCAATGCAAGCGCCTTCAGACAATGGAATCATATCTTCTTCCGATCGAATCACAGAAACACCTTTTCCATCGTACCCGCCCGTGCAGCTTTTCCAAACAAAAGGGAGGGTCACATCTTTTCTGACGATGGCTTCCGTCAGGTCAAACTTATCCTTGAAAACCAAAAATGGTGAAGTAGGAATCTGATGCGCCTTGTAAAACTCTTTTTGAACGCCCTTGTCTTGAATATTTCGCAAGGTCTTTGACGAAGGATATACTTTTTTTCCTTCTTTTTCCAAGGCTTCTAAAGCATCTACATTCACGCCCTCAATCTCAAAGGTGAGCACGTCTACCTTTTTTCCGAAGGCATACACGGTGTCGTAGTCCATCAAATCACCTTGCTCAAAATAGTCGCAACTAATCCGAAAGGGCGCGTCAGCACTAGGGTCTAATACATGTGTTCTAATATCGTATTTGCGGGTTTCGTAGCCCATCATTTTACCCAATTGGCCGCCGCCTAATATTCCGAGGGTGAAATCTGAAGAAAAATAATTTGCCATGCCACAAAGGTACAATCTTCTTGTTAATTGGTATCTTTGCAGCCTGTTGATTATTAACTGAACCTAATATTCATTGTATGTGGAATTGGATACGAAATTTCTTCGGAATGAATACAAAAGGTAGAACGAAAGTAGAACTAAAAAGTGACCCGACTCCTCGGGAAAACCGCATGAAGAATATTGTATTATTTGGCCCTCCAGGTGCAGGAAAAGGAACGCAAGCCGATGTGCTCAAAGAAAAGTACCAATTGGTGCACATTTCAACCGGAGATGTTTTTAGATATAACATTAAAAATGAAACTGAATTAGGCATGCTGGCCAAAGGCTATATGGATAAAGGTCATTTGGTGCCCGATGAAGTAACCATTAACATGCTGAAGGCTGAGGTTGAAAAAAATCCTGAGGCAAACGGATTTATTTTTGATGGGTTCCCAAGAACGGCTGCACAAGCAGAAGCATTGGCCAAATTGATGGACGAAAAGGACAGTCAGATCAACGCTATGGTTGCCCTTGAGGTTGACGACGAAATTTTGGTACAACGTTTACTCGAGCGAGGGAAGTCTAGCGGACGCCCAGATGATGCGAATGAGGCCGTGATTCGCGAACGCATCGCCGAATATTACAGAAAAACAGACATACTCAAAGAATATTACATGGCGCTGGGTAGCTACCACGGTGTTGATGGTGTAGGTAGCATTGAAGAAATCACCGAGCGGTTGAGTGCGGTGATCGATACGCTTTAGGGCGTTTCCACCGATGGGTATCGGGGGTCGGGCCTGACTGGCGGAAGACAGGTCTTCCGTTATATCCCCAAATTTCATTTGGGGGATGCCGCATCAAACTCTAACGCAGGCGTTGCATTGCAAAAAAATTGAACTAAATAGCCTGCCAGACAGGAACAAGATATGACCGAAGGAAATTTTACAGACTACGTTAAAATTCACGTGCAATCCGGAAAAGGAGGGCAGGGAAGTGCACACTTACGCCGTGAAAAATACATCCCGAAGGGCGGCCCTGATGGCGGTGACGGGGGTCGTGGCGGACATATCATCTTGAAGGCAAACGACAATATGTGGACGCTCCACCATTTAAAATTTAAGCGCCATTACAGTGCGGGCCATGGCGGTTCTGGTGGAAAACAAACCAGTACCGGTGCCGATGGTGAAGATGTGTACATCGAAGTGCCGTTGGGAACGGTGGTTAAAAACACCGATACCGGAGAAACACTCAAAGAACTCATGGAAGACGGTGAAGAGCTGATCATTGCTGAAGGTGGAAAAGGAGGACGCGGAAACAACCATTTTAAATCGGCTACCAATCAAACACCACGCTACGCTCAACCGGGTCTGGAAGGCGAAGAAGGTAATTTTACCCTAGAAATGAAAGTCTTGGCCGATGTGGGGCTTGTTGGTTTTCCAAATGCAGGGAAATCGACCTTGCTTTCGGTGATCACGGCGGCAAAACCAAAAATTGCCAATTACGAATTCACCACCCTAAAACCCAATTTGGGCATTGTAGAATACCGCGATTACAAAACCTTCGTAATGGCCGACATACCAGGAATCATTGAAGGTGCTGCTGAAGGTAAAGGATTGGGGCACTACTTCTTGCGCCACATAGAACGCAACTCCACGTTGTTGTTTTTAATCCCAGCAGATGCGGCAGACATCAAAGAGCAGTACGATATTCTGCTTGACGAATTACGACGATACAACCCAGAACTCTTAGACAAAAAACGATTGGTGGGCATTTCAAAAAGCGACATGCTTGATGAAGAACTGAAAGGCGAAATGAAAGCCCAATTAGACAAAGAATTTAAGAAGGTACCCTATTTGTTTTTCTCTGCGGTGGCCCAACAAGGCTTGATTGAGCTGAAAGACACCCTTTGGAAAATGATGAACGAAACTTCCGT
>JAWWCH010000346.1:0-2917 GCA_033720575.1 Marinirhabdus sp. | reverse complement strand
GAAAAAGGCCAGGGAAATATTCTTTTTGGGCCGAAACTATTCTGCCCAGGAAGCCTATGAAATGGGAATGGTCAATGCGGTTATTCCACATGATGAACTGGAAGATACAGCATATGAATGGGCCCAGGAGATCATGGCTAAATCACCAACATCCATCAAGATGCTGAAGTTTGCTATGAACATGACAGACGATGGAATGGTTGGTCAGCAGGTCTTTGCGGGTGAAGTGACCAGGCTTGCCTATATGACCGATGAGGCCAAAGAGGGTAGGGATGCCTTCTTGGAAAAACGGGCACCTAACTTCGATAAGAAATGGTTGCCGTAACACGTAACGAACTTAGATGACATTAAAAAACCCACAGCGCAATCTTGACTGTGGGTTTTTCTATTAGATATAATTTGGATTTATCCGTTTTTGAGTCCGAGTACTTGAAATTGCTCTACGGCTTCCTCAATTTTGGTTTCACCTTTTAAAATTTCAAATGCTTGGTTTTTGGCCACATTGGTATCTAAACTTTTTACGAGGGTTCTGGCCACATCCCATCTCGGTATTTCACCACGCTCGTTCAATTTGTGTTCCAGTTTAATTTTACCTAGTCCTTCCTCATTGGTAAGGCTTCCCGGACGTACAATGGTGAAATCTAAGCCGCTGATGTCCAAATACTGATCTGCATTCTGCTTGGCTTGCAAGTATTCTTTTAATTCACCTTGGGGATTATCGGCTCCCATTGAACTCAACATCACAAATTTTTTGACGCGCTCTTTTTTGGATGCGTCAATGAGTTTTTTAGCGCCTTCTTTGTCTACGTTATGAACGTCTTTTCCGCCTGATCCTGCTGCGAAAATCACTCGGTCTATACCTATGGTGGTATTAGACACATCTTCGGTGAGATCTCCCCATACTGTGAAAACACCTTGATTTTCGAAATCTTTTTGTTGTGATTCCTTTCGCACCATTGCTACGGGCGTATATTGATCTGAGTCTTTTAATAAATTGACTACTTTATTTCCGGTGGTGCCAGTTGCACCTGCTACTAATATCTTTTCCATACTTCAAGATACAACCAAAGAGGGGCTCTACCTTATGCATTAACGCACTTTAACGCGCTATTTTCTACTTTTTAAATTGGGTTTAACGTTTCAGCCGAAACATTGTTATTTTACTGCGGAACTTCGGCTACCACAAAAAACCCGTCATTCCCCTGTGCTTGGTATAAGGGCATAAAAATAAAGGCATCCCAATTACTTGTTATGGGTTCGCCATTTAGGGTAGCCAATGGCTCTCCTTTGGAAATGGGTTGAAAATTTTCAAAGCCAGGGTTCATCTTGAAATCGTCTTTTGCTTCGAGACCGAAACGATAAATAATTTTGAAGGTTTTGGGCGTAGGCGTATCGTTCTTCGTTTTAATAAGTGCTTCGGGCTTGGAATGTAAGTCATTCATATTCAACGCGCATACATTTTCTAAAGCAAACCAAATCACGCCTTCGTGATAGGTTCTGCTCGCTTTGCTCTCGTGTTGCCCAGCTTCTACGGTAAATCCATTTAACCCTTTCTCACTAAAATATCCGTCAATGGTGCCATCAACAATATCTGAAAAACCTCTGATGCGATGTATCGGAAATTGCTGCGCCCATGCATCGTTGTCACCCACTTCTTGCACTGAAATGTAAGGAAGGCTATCTGAAGAGGTGGTATGGCAGTCTATAAAGTAACGTTTGTCATGATTTTTTGAGAATTTTTCTAATACATCGATGATTTGAAACATTTCTCTGGTTTCATTGGTAGTCTTATTTTTCTCGTTTAAATTATCATCAGTCCAAGTTCTATTCAAATCTTCGTCTATAAATCGAACCTTTTCTTGCAGGGCTTTGGTATTTCCAATTACGCCAACCACGGTTCCCTTGATTTGGGGATTTTGTTCGTTTAACGCTTCAAACACACGTTTTAGTGCAATAACCCCACTGGGTTCATTTCCGTGAACTGCGGCAGTAATCCAGAGTAACGGACCGGCATTTCCGCTGTGGTAGGTCCCTATAATTCGTTCATCTACATCAGCATTAGTCATATTCTGTTTCTTATCTTGTTTAAACTCGTTTTGTATTTTGTTAGTCCATCGTAGCCAACACTCTATTTTCAAGGGTGTTTTTGTACAATTTTTTGTATTCAATTTTTCGTTCTATGGCCTTGATTACCGTAGTGGTAAAATCGGGTAACCCGATGTCTTCACAATAGTCTAGTCCGCCCGGACTCAACACATTGATCTCAATCAGTTTGTCATCCACCACATCTAGCCCAACAAAGAAGAGTCCGTCTTTTACCAATTTTGGTGCGGTAACTTCTACGATGCGTTCCATCTCCTTGGTGTATTTGGCTTTTTTGGCTTTTGCGCCCAACGCGAGGTTACTTCGGAACTCATCTTTGTCACTATTTACGCGTCGTATCACGGCTTTTTGGCCATCTTCCTCGAGTACTTTCCCGTTCATTAAAATGATCCTAACATCGCCTTTGGACACTTCAGGTAAGAACTCTTGTGCAATCACGTAACCTTCGCTACTAATCGTCTCAAAAATTTGGTTGAAGTTCTTCTTGTCTTTATCAATCAGGTATACGTTTTGACCACCAGAACCTTCCAAAGGCTTTAAAACCATCTTTTTACCGACTTCTTCCCAGAATTTCAGTAAATCGTCCATATTTCGGGTCACCAAACTGTCTGGTTTGATGGCAGAAGGCAATTCTTCGAAATACAATTTGTCAATAAACGCATGAGACATGGCAAAGGCGTCGTTAAGTACGAGTACCCCTTCTTGCTGAATCATTCGGGCGAAGGCAATTCCGCTGTGTTCTGCCCATTGCCGATCGTCGGTTTCTTCTGTCGGATTGTTTCGTAAGAATAGCACGTCCAAGTCTTTACTGGTG
>JAWWCH010000345.1:0-2944 GCA_033720575.1 Marinirhabdus sp. | reverse complement strand
TTCGTAAACTTATACTCTAGCGTTTCATCCAGGTTAGGTTGAGAAATCATTCCAAGAAAGCTTGATGAACCATGACTAAAAACCTTACCGTTGCGATTATATCCGCGTTTAACCATTCCCAGTTGAAACGTTCAAGATAAAAAGTGGCTTGCTAATCTGATATTTAGTAAAACCTGAGCGTTACGCATTACATTTTAAAGTGCTATTTATAAATGATGTGCTTCATCATCATTTTGAAAAAAAAAGATTTCTTTTATGGATTAGACGCTTTGCACCTTTTCTTTTCTTGTAAAGAAGGGTACCCAAAATGATGAGGGCAATTGTTACAAATCTAAACACATTTGAATACAGATCACCCAGTGCATTTTCACTCACCGAGAATACTTCCCAAGCCAAATTCATGAACATGTGTAAGAAGATAGGCACCCATATATTGAAGTTCCATTCTGCGTATACCCAAGCGTATAAAATACCTCCTAAAAATGTAATTAGAAAGATACCTATTGTCTCGGTTAAGTCAGAGCTTTGGTACAGGTGCAATGCTCCAAAATAAATTGCTCCAAATAAAACGGAAAGTATAAAACCAAGTTTGGTTTTTCTGAAGAGGAGCCCGAATAAAAACCCCCTGAAATAGACTTCTTCAAAGAAACCGGCCGCAATAACGCCAATTAAAACGGTGTTCAGCTTTAGTTCCTGGTTCATCTCAAACAATAAACTGAACCCGATGAACATGGGCAAGGTGCAGATGATCGCAAAGAATACACCTTTGAATAATGATCTTTCAAGTCCAAAATTGCGCAGGAAATTGCTCCTACGATCCATGATTAAAACGCCACTGAACAGGGGAACTCCGGTGATCGCATATGCTATGATGTGACTAATGCCAAGCTGATTGGTGTGTTCAAAAAACCAGGTGCGGATTACCTTAAAGAACAACGCATCAAGCGTGAAATACAGTCCGAAGGATACAAGAATAATCAGGATGTTTTTGGTTGATTTTTCCATTTCTAATACTTTGGGGTTCTAAAAGATATAGACGATGATTTTTAAAAAATGGTTGCCTGAGGCATGAAATAGGAAAGCTTAATCAACCTAAACCAAATTAAAATTTATGCCTCTGCCCACCTCTATATGCAGTAGGTGTCAAAGGGCATTTCGTATAAAAAAAGAAATAAAGCGCTTATATAATAATACTTAGGCAAGCATAAAACCCACATCAAACTGTGCTAGATGTGTTTTATAATAAAAAAAGGATTGGAGATCCCAAAACGAAATCCTGGGCAAGCATAAAACCCACATCAAGCTCCGCAAGATGTGTTTTGTGCTAAGCATCGTGACAAAGGGATTAAAGATCCCAGAATAGAGTCCTGGGCAAGAATAAAACCCACATCAAGCTGCGCTAGATGTGTTTTGTGTTTTAATTCGCTTACAAAAGCAAGAGAGCGGGATTGTAGATCCCAGAGAGAAATCCTGGCCAAGCATAAAACCCACATCAAGCTGCGCTCAATGTGTTTTGTATTTTCATTCGCTTACAAAAGCAAGCTTTTGACGCTCTTAAAGACACAAAACCCGCAACTTTCGTTGCGGGTTTCTTTTGCGGAGAAAGAGGGATTCGAACCCCCGGACCCGTGAAGGTCAACAGTTTTCAAGACTGCCGCATTCGACCACTCTGCCATTTCTCCGGAGTGCCTCATCAGGGTATCTCCCTGAATGCGGATGCAAATATACTATGTTTTTTATTTTCTGGTAAATATTTTAGACCAATTTTTAAACTGCCTAAAATTTTGTTAAGCAACTGCCTTTTGTGAGGGTTTGATTGTAAATTTATGGTAGTAATAAACAACCTTTTAAAATTGTCGTCCATGTCTGATGTACTTCGCCGCATAATATCCTTTCAAAATAAAGAAGATTCTCCATTTTCAAAAGAAAGCGATGGCAGAATTATGGAACTGACCGCAGATGAAGGTGAACGTTTTACAGGATATTATCAAGCAGATGACGGTACCTTCTATACTGAAAAAGATTGGATAGAACACCAACGGCAAATCGAACTTGAACGCTTAGCCGAAGAAGAATATCAAGCCGAGCAACAACGCCTTTCGGCAGAACGTGAAGCCCGTTCTTTGAAGACAAAGGCTTTAATTGCTATCAAAAAGCGGAAATCACAACGCGCTAATTCAACGGCCTCATTACCATCCAAAAAAAAAAGTCAAGATTACTCTATAGCTCCATCGTAATCGTAGCTCTTGGCATCACTTTAACTTGGGTATTTTGGCCAAAAACCACCACTGTGGAAGAAACTACTATTAATGTAGCCAGTATTGATACCGTCCAAACAACACCTACAAATCAAATTTTTGGAAATGCCATTATCACGGGTAGTGATGTGCGCATGCGTGCCGAACCGAATCTGAAAGGCAAAATTGTTACCTTTTTCCCCGAAGAGGGTGAACGTGTACTACTGCTTCAAGCGGCCAATGACTCATTGAATTGGGCAGAGATAGAGCGCGAAAATGGCACCAAAGGATGGGTGTATGGTCAGTATGTCAAACCTGACAATTAAATTCATTGGCCTACTGCGACGCTAAGATTGGTAACAGCAAAAATTTTCTTTCTTCTTTTATATACCAAGCAAGACAACCATTACCAGCAGTATCATCAACATCGCCGTTTCCCTTATATTAGGAGTTTATTACGCTTCAAGCAACCACTCCATTTATTATACGATATCCTCGATTTCAGCAGAGAACACGATTCAGCCTTACAATAATTGCTGTTTTCCATATTTCTGTAATTCCATTGTAAGAATATTGTATTGGGAAGGCAATTCATCAATTAAAAATCCGTTTATTTTTAAAGCTTCTGTAACAATTCCGATTGTTTCGGGTCTTTTAATCATCATCAATCAATCTAATCCATCCATGAAATCTCAAATCCTGGCCAT
>JAWWCH010000344.1:0-2949 GCA_033720575.1 Marinirhabdus sp. | reverse complement strand
TGTCTTGCTGTACGACCCACGGTTTGCGTCAATGAGCGGTTACTCCGCAGGAAGCCTTCCTTATCGGCATCTAAAATGGCAACCAATGACACTTCTGGGAGATCCAATCCTTCCCTGAGCAGATTCACCCCAACCAACACATCAAAGAGCCCTAAGCGCAGGTCTTGCATGATTTCCACGCGCTCCAAGGTGTCAACATCGCTGTGAATATACCGACAGCGAATATTTACGCGCGACATGTATTTGGTGAGTTCTTCAGCCATACGCTTTGTGAGTGTTGTGACCAGTACGCGTTCGTCTTTTTCAACCCGTAAATGAATCTCTTCCAACAGATCGTCTATCTGATTTAAACTAGGTCTGATTTCAATGGGTGGGTCCAACAATCCTGTTGGTCTGATGATCTGCTCTACATAGACTCCATCCGATTTCTCTAGCTCATAATCAGCAGGCGTTGCACTCACGTATATCACTTGATTCTGTAATGCTTCAAACTCTTCAAACTTCAACGGTCGGTTGTCCATGGCGGCAGGCAATCGGAAACCGTATTCTACCAAATTTTCTTTCCGTGACCTATCTCCTCCATACATGGCGCCTACCTGTGGAATCGAGACATGGCTTTCATCTACCAACATCAGATAATCATCGGGAAAGTAATCCAACAGACAGAACGGACGTGTTCCTGGCAATCGTTGGTCGAGATAGCGCGAATAGTTTTCGATACCGCTGCAATAGCCCAATTCGCGAATCATTTCCAGGTCAAAATTGGTGCGTTCTTCCAAGCGTTTTGCCTCGAGATGTTTGCCGATTTCTTTAAAATAATCAATTTGTTTCACCAGATCGTCCTGAATATTTCGGATGGCACCTTGTAATACATCGGGCGACGTCACAAACATGTTTGCAGGGTAAATGTTGAGGCGATCGTATTTTTCAATCACATTATTGTTATCCGGGTTGAAGGCTTCAATTTCTTCAATTTCATCTCCGAAAAAATGAATTCGGAAGGCATCATCCGCATATCCAGGATACACATCCACCGTGTCACCTTTTATTCGGAACCTTCCATTGCTAAATTCGGCATCGGTTCTTGAATACAAACTTTGAACGAGTTGGTGCAGTAATTTGGTGCGTGACAGGATTTGGCCTTTGTGGAGTCTGATCACGTTTTTCTGAAATTCAACAGGGTTTCCAATTCCGTAAAGGCAGGAAACGGACGCTACCACGAGAACATCTCTTCGGCCTGAAAGCAGGGAAGAGGTGGTGCTCAATCGAAGCTTTTCAATGTCTTCGTTGATAGAAAGATCCTTTTCAATGTAGGTTCCGCTACTTGGAATAAATGCTTCTGGCTGATAATAATCGTAATATGACACGAAGTACTCTACTGCGTTGTTCGGAAAGAATTGTTTAAACTCGCTGTACAATTGTGCCGCCAAAGTCTTATTATGTGCAAGTACCAAGGTTGGTTTCTGAACCTGGGCAACCACGTTGGCTACGGTAAAGGTTTTTCCACTTCCAGTAACCCCTAGGAGGGTTTGGTATTTATCATCACCATTGATACCGTTGACAAGAGATTGTATGGCCTGAGGCTGATCGCCAGTAGGTTCAAAATCAGATATTAGTTCAAATTTCATAGCCCACAAAAATAGTCAAATGCGATTGGAATTCTATAGCATACGGAAGGTAATCCACAACAAAATTTCACTAGTAATTCACGTATAAATCGCCAAGATATGCATTGGGATATTGAGGATCGTTCAGGTGCAGTACATAGAAATACACCCCTGTGGGTACTATTTTATCCTGAGCAAATATCCCTGTATTCGGAATACCGTCCCAAAGTCCGTCATCATTCCCTCCTTCGTAAATTAACGTACCATTCCGATTGTAAATAAGAAGGCTAAAATCGGGATATACATCAATGAGATTGGTTATTTTGAAGACATCATTCTTTCCGTCTCCGTTGGGTGACATACCATCTGAAATTTGAGGTTCGCAATTGTAGGTTGAAATCAGAAAAGAAGAAGTAGTAAAGCAAATCTCGTTTTCCAAACGTACATAAATGCGTTGCGGATCGGTAGCATTCACGAACAGCTCCGGATCTTGTATGGCGTCAACATTGTCCAGCGCATCTTCTGCTGAATAATGATAGGTAATCACATCATTAGGATCAGAAGAAATGTTTGGGTTTTGCATGGTGAGATCGAAGGTAGCCTGATTGTTTCCTTCATCACAGTATTCGAGATCTGGTAGTGGTGCAATGGGGGGAATGCTTCCAAAGGTTACAGTAATTTCAAAAGTGTTGTTGGTGTCGTCCAATTCAAAAACAATTCCATTGCCGGTGCCGTCATCATCTACAACGAGCAACAGGGTAAAAGTATCAGGTACGGTGTCCGCAATGGTCAGAACGATTACGCCAGGTTCACTACCTCCTTCTGGAATTTCATTTTGTGTTTCTGCTTGCGCAACCAATTGTCCGTCAATATAAAATGCGATAGGGGTTTCCGCAGGAAGTGGAGCCGTGCCCAAGGTATTGAATACGGTATAGGCAATGGTCAAATCCCTTTGTCTACACGCGTTCAAGTCGTTTGTTATTGCTATGGTCGCATCGGGTAACGGACAAACAATTACTTCAACTTCGAAACTTCCCACCTCAAAGCAATCTGGATTTGAAGCCCGAATCCAGATGGTTTGGGGGCTTTCGGTATTTTCAAATGCTTCGGGATTGGCAATCGGATTTATATCATTCTGTGCATCGCTTTCAGACAGGTGAAATGTGATCGTATCTGCATCCGTCACATTGGTAACGGCATCGTTCAGATTGAACAGTTCGGTGCCCACAACATCGCAGAGCTCTAAATTTTCCAATTGGGATATGTCTGGAAATACCAAGAGATGAATGTCCACAAAAAAGCCATTATTCGACTCGTCCAATTCATTGACGGTACTAACACC
>JAWWCH010000343.1:0-2950 GCA_033720575.1 Marinirhabdus sp. | reverse complement strand
TCCACTAACCGGCCTTGCGCAAGAAACAAACGTAACTAGTGCTACCATACTTGCATCAACCTGTGCAGTGGCCGATGCCTATGCTACGGCTTGTATGGCGATGGGGTTTGAAGGCGCAAAAGCGATGTTGGAGGCTACGTCAGGTATTGAAGGGTATCTTACTTATATTTCTGACGATAAAGAGGCAGCCACGTTCAGCACAGAAGGCTTTCAAGAGCAAATGAAAGGCAACACTTCTGAATAATCTTATCCTTTTTTGCTTTCAAATGAAAGTGCAGTTCCGATGAAGGAACTATTTCCCTGTTTCAACTTTTATTTCGAAACAACAGGGAGCAATTCGTGATTGGGTAAACGGTATTTTTGTATTTCTTCCGCAGAAAGGGTTGCGGTGTAATCTACCGCATCTACCTTGAAACCAACCGTTCGTAGCTTGTCAAAGTAGTCCATGCCATAAATCCGAACATGATCATACTGTCCAAAAATGGCGGCACGTTCTTTAGGATCGGTGATCGAAGGATCTTCAAAGGTGTGTTGTCGATCTCTATCATATGGTACTTGAAGTATGGCCGTTCCGCCAGGCGCTAACACGCGATATAACTCGCGCATAGCTTTAGTATCATCTGGAATATGTTCCAAAACATGGTTGCAGATAATGAAATCGTAGGTGTTATCTTCGAACGGAAGGTCACAAATATCAGCCTTCACATCGGCTATTGGTGAATTTAAGTCGGTTGTGGTATATGTGATATTTTCCAACTTTTTAAACCGCTTTAAAAACGCCTGTTCTGGAGCAAAATGCAATACATTCAGTTGGGCTGAAAAAAAATCGGTTTCATTGGTGAGATACAACCAAAACAAACGATGTCTTTCTAAAGAAAGCGTGCCTGGGGCCAGTACATTTTGCCGAACTCGTTCATATCCATAGGGTAGAAATTTTCGATATGATTTTCCATCGATGGGATCGGTGTACGTTGTTCCCCTCAGAAAAAAAGCCACAAAGGGTCGTGCCAAGTAACTGATGCGAATCAACAGCGTACGCGGAAACAAATTCAGAAAAAATGTAAACAGCTTATTCAAATGAAATAGAGTTCGTCTAATGCGTTTGTTCTACGATTCTTAAAATCGAAATTCATCTTCCTCATCGCTCTGTATCCCCAAGGCTTCATATACATAATCAAAGGTGGAAAGCAATTTAGGTTTCCCGTCTACCAAGGCCACGTCATGTTCAAAATGGGCGCTTGGCTTGCCGTCTCGGGTAACGATGGTCCAACCGTCTTTTAATTGGCTCACACGATGGGTACCCAAATTAATCATGGGCTCAATAGCGATCGTCATACCTTCAATGAATTTTTTACCACGACCTCGTTTGCCGTAATTCGGAACTTCTGGATCTTCGTGCAGTTTCGTGCCTAATCCGTGACCTACCAATTCGCGTACCACACCGTACCCGTGCGATTCGCAATAGTTTTGAATGGCGTATCCAATATCGCCCACGCGATTGCCATGCTTAAACTCTCGAATTCCTCTGTAGAGTGATGCTTTGGTAACTTCTAACAGCTTCTTGGTTTCTTCAGCAACTTCACCCACTTGGAATGTGTAGGCATGATCACCATAGAACCCATTTTTTATGGCCCCACAATCTATGGCAACAATATCTCCTTCCTTCAGCGGAACATCAGTGGGTAAGCCATGTACAACAGCTTCGTTTACACTGGTCAATAAGGTAGACGGACAATCATATAGGCCTAAAAAGCCGGGTACGGCATCTTGCTCTCTGATGAACGCTTCGGCCATGTCATTTAATGCATTAGTGGTAACGCCCGGGGCTACTTCTTTGGCGAGCATTCCAAGTGTTTTGGAGACTACCAAAGCTGCTTCGCGCATCAGTGCAATTTCTTCAGAAGTTTTAGGTATAATCATAGTCGTTTCTTAAAAGCCAAACCAGCCTTTTTTCTTTTCGGGTTGTTTAGGAGCCGCTTCGCCCAATATGGTTTGGTATATTTCGCCCCAACCAACGAGTCCGCCCACGTTCCGATCATCAATAAACAGATCAGCGTTGATTTTCCTACTGTATTTCTGGTCAAACTCTTCTTCAGGGAAACTCTTGTTTACCGCATAGAACGTAATTCCATGCTCTTTGCAGAAGGCCACAGCTTCGTCTAATGACTTTCCGTAGCGATAGGTCCATAGAATAAGGCGATGCCCTTTTTCCTGCAGTTTTTTTAAGGTCTGAAAGGCAAAAAGTTGTTCTTTTCCAATTTTTGGGTAGGCATCCTCTACGATAGTACCGTCAAAATCTACAGCTATGGTCAACGTTTCGGTCATTGCATTCTAATTTGGTGGGCAAAAGTACAAAGAAATCTAGGTTTAATCGGCATAAGCGGGGGTGTAGTCTTCGCCCTGTAAAATAGTGAGCATATCCTGTTCAAGTGTGCCGTGGGCATATTCAACAATTCGATTTAAGGTGTCCCCATTTTTAATAAAAATCAGTGTTGGAACAAATTCGATATCAAATCCTTTTTCGAGAGATGCAGGTGTGTCCTTATCGTGCGAAACTGCGACTACCTCCAAATTGTTGTAATCAAAATCAGTAGCATCCAAAATTTCATATAGAGCAGGAACTTCACGTTGACTGTCTTCACACCAGGTTCCCATAAATACTTTTAATTGTACACCATCTAGTAATGGTTTCATTTTTTCGATGGCAACAGTATTTAAATTGTGCGCTTCTTGTGAGTTAGCGAACCACTCTTGGTACGGAGCCTGGGTGAGCCCGTTCCTATTGATTTTACCCAACAACATTTTACCGCCGTCTATTGTGTCTTCAACTTCGGTATTCATACCTCTTGAATCCATTACCGCTTTCTCTGTGGTGGTCTCCATCGTAGACTTTTTAGTAGTGTTCTTGCAGGCAAACAATCCCAAAACGACGCTTGCTAGAATGATATAT
>JAWWCH010000342.1:0-2956 GCA_033720575.1 Marinirhabdus sp. | reverse complement strand
ATTCAGCACGAATACGATCATATTGAAGGAATTTTGTTTACCGATAAACTATCGGTGCTCAAAAAACGTTTATTGAAAAGCAAGCTTACCAATATTTCAAAAGGAAAAACAGATGTAAGCTATAGAATGAAATTTCCTATGGCAAAAAAGAAACGTTAAGGTACTTGCACGAAATTACCAAACCCCGCATCTTTGCAGCCTTATTTTTAAATTTAGACAATACAATCATAACCCACATCTAATTTTATGAGTTTAGAAAAAATTCTTTCCATCTCTGGAAAACCTGGACTATATCAACTGAAAACCCAAACTAGAAACGGATTTGTAGCCGAATCACTCATCGACGGTAGAAAGATTAGCGTAGGCGCTCGAGACAACGTAAGTCTATTGAGCGAAATTGCCGTGTATACCTTGACTGAAGAAGTGCCTTTGCGCAAGGTTTTTAGCAAGATTTCAGAAAAGGAAAATGGTGGTCAAACCATTAATCACAAGGTGCCAAAAGTAGAATTGGAAGAATTTTTCTTTGAAGTGTTACCCGATTACGATGAAGACCGTGTATATCCTTCAGATATCAAGAAAATTGTACAGTGGTATAATTTGTTGCAAAAAAACGGAATTACCGATTTTACCGAAGCTGATGCCAAAAGCGTTTCATCAGAAGAAGAATAATACCATTATGCGAACCCTTGTTTTTCTTCTTTTTGCTGTAAGCGTGGTATCATGTTCGCCTAAGATCAAGACTTCTGTAACCGAAAAAACCTATGCACCTATCTCAGCGCATGCTCAGGTCATCGTTGTTAGACCGGGCGGAGCAATGCCCGAAGAATCCTTAAAAATTGGGGATGTTTTTATTGGGGATACGGGTTTTACCACAGATTGCGGATATGACGTGGTTTTAGGGTTGATTGAAGATCAGGCGCGAACTGCCGGTGCGAACGTGATCAAGATCACTGAAATTAAAACTCCGAGCATGGGGAGTACCTGCTACCGGATTAGAGCCGATCTTTACAGAAATACGAATATGCAGGTAATCCAGGCCTTTGCTGCTAACCGAAAGCAAGAAATTGACAGTAGATTACCGGAAGATGCTGATTATGCCATGGTGTATTTTTACCGTCCTGAAAATTTCCAAGGGTCATTGATGGGTTTCAAAATTCGTATGAATAATGATTCAATTATAGGTCGGGTAAGAAATGGTGAAAAGTTCGCGTTTAAAGTCACCGAACCAGGAGTACACCGATTTTGGGCGGCAATAGAAAACACTGAAGAGGTAAAGGTTCGAATTGAAGCCGGTAAGGAATATTTTTTCCGTTGTGGTGTGGGTTTTGGAGTTGCAGTTGGTCGCCCTCAGATTACGCAAGTAGATACCTACACTGGGATACGTGAGTATGAGGCTATGCCAAACGAATAACAGACACTTTCGTACCCCTAAAAGATATGTTCATTTGTTATCTCGGTAGCAAATGAATTTTTATTTTTAGACCTATGAACTCCAGAAAAAAACAACTCGCCGCTTTTGATCGATTGCTCACCATAATGGACGAGCTCCGGGAACAATGTCCGTGGGACAAGAAGCAAACCATGCAATCGCTGCGCCACCTCACTATAGAAGAAACCTACGAGTTGGGAGACGCCATTCTCGAAAATGATTTAGAGGAAGTGAAGAAAGAGTTGGGCGACGTCTTGCTACACATTGTTTTTTATGCGAAGATAGGTAGCGAAACCAACGATTTCGACATGGCTGATGTGGCGAATGAGATTTGCGATAAATTGATTTCGAGGCATCCACATATTTATGGAGATGTCACGGTTAGGGACGAAGAGGACGTAAAGAAAAATTGGGAGAATCTAAAGCTGAAGGAAGGCAAGACCAGTGTGCTCGAAGGCGTTCCGAAGTCGCTCCCCGCCTTGGTAAAAGCAAATAGAATTCAGGATAAAGTCGCTGGGGTCGGATTTGATTGGGAACAACCCGAACAGGTATTCGAAAAGTTACAGGAAGAGTTGGAAGAACTTCAGCACGAAGTAAATGAAGAAAATACCGAAAAGATAGAACAGGAGTTCGGTGATGTACTCTTTTCCATGATCAATTATGCGCGGTTTTTGAAGGTTGATCCTGAGAATGCATTGGAGCGTACCAATAAAAAATTCATAAAACGGTTTCAATATTTAGAATCGAAGGCCAAATCCATGGGCAAAGCGTTAAAAGACATGACCCTTGAAGAAATGGATGTGTATTGGAATGAGGCAAAGAAATTGTAATGGCCATCAAGTGCCCCCTATTCTAACGTGAAATACGATAGGTTGAACTTCTCTTTATTACACTACTGTCGTAATTGATCCAAAAACGGTTTATCAAAGCCAATTTCAACGTTTTGTACAATTCCTTTTTTATCAATCAAAAAGAAGGTGGGTGTAGATCGAACGCCATAGGTTTTGGCGATATTGTCTGCATTTGGCACTATGGTAAATTCAGTTTTCAATTCCGTAAAATAATGGGTCACATCTTCGAGCTCGTCCCAAATTGACAAATAGAGTACAGCAATATCTTCTGGAAGTTCATAGTTGATATATTGAAACGCATCATGCGCATTTCCGCAATTTATACTTGAAAAAATCAATAAGGTTTTCGGTTGTTTAACATCAGCTAAATTGACAGGACGACCATGGAGATCAGTAGCATCAAATAACGGAGCTTTTTGTCCGATCTCCAACAATTTCCGATCATCGGTCTGTCCGTATAGAACCGACGGGTAGTCTGAAGGGACATCGTATTTCAGAATGGTGACCTTATCATTAAATAAATAATTTGAAAACGTATTGAAAAGCCTCTGACTTAAATTTCCGTTATAGTAATTTCTACGTTCAACGCGCTCAAGTTGTTTCAACGTAGGATCTATAAAAATATGATACTCAGTATATACCGTATTTCCCTCAACAACCGTATCATTGATAACAT